>NZ_DEPM01000152.1:6066-10044 GCF_002358775.1 Martelella sp. UBA3392 | reverse complement strand
GAGAAGATTGGGGGGCTATGCGGTGTCGGCCGTATCCGGCCGCATTGAACTTCAGCGGCGAGATTTCAGAGTTCACCTCACCGCGGGGCAGGGCGCATGAAGTTCAACCGCCTGCGCCTGATCGGCTTCAAATCCTTTGTCGAGGCAAGTGATTTCATCATCGCGCCGGGGCTCACCGGCGTGGTCGGGCCGAATGGCTGCGGCAAGTCGAATCTTGTCGAGGCGCTGCGCTGGGTGATGGGAGAAAATTCCTATAAGAACATGCGCGCCTCGGGCATGGACGACGTGATCTTCTCCGGCTCCGGCAATCGCCCGGCGCGCAACGCCGCCGAAGTCGGCCTCCATATCGACAACTCCGACCGCACCGCGCCCGCCGCCTTCAACGACAGTGACGAGATCCAGGTCTCGCGCCGGATCATGCGCGAGCAGGGCTCGCAATACCGCATCAACGGCAAGGAGGCGCGCGCCAAGGATGTCCAGCTCCTGTTCGCAGACGCCTCGACAGGGGCCCGCTCGCCCTCCATGGTCGGGCAGGGGCGGATCGGCGAGCTGATCCAGGCAAAGCCGCAGGCGCGCCGCCAGCTTTTGGAAGAGGCCGCCGGCATTTCCGGGCTTTACTCGCGTCGCCATGAGGCGGAATTGCGCCTGCGCGCGGCCGAGACCAATCTGGAGCGTCTGGAGGACGTCACCGGGCAGTTGACCAGCCAGATCGAGAGCCTGAAGCGCCAGACCCGCCAGGCAACCCGGTTCAAGATGCTGTCGGCCGATATCCGCGCCCATGACGCGATCCTGCTGCATCTGCGCTGGGTTGATGCCAAGACGGCGGAAGCCGAGGCGACCAGCGCGCTCAACCAGTTGACCACGACGGTGGCCGAACGCGCGAACCAGCAGATGGAGGCGGCCAAGGCCCAGGCGATCGCTGGTTTGAAGACGCCCGAACTGCGCGATGCGGAAGTCAAGGCCGCGGCCCTGCTGCAACGCCTGCAGATTGCCCGCCGTCAGCTTGAGGATGATGCCTCGCGCCTGACACAGCGCCGCGACGAACTCTCCCGCCGCCTGCTTCAGCTTGGCGAGGACATCCGCCGCGAGGAGGCGATGATCGCCGACAATAGCGCGATCCTCGCGCGTCTGGATGAGGAGGAGGCCGAGCTTACCGAGTTGATCGGGTTTTCCGGCGAGGAGCTTGCCGAGGCTCGTGAGAAAATGGACGATGCCGCGGCCCGGCTTGGCGAAAGCGAGGCGGTGTTCACCGCGCTGACGGCCGAACGGGCCGAGGCGGCTGCCAACCGGTCCCAGCTTGAGCGGACCATTGCGGAGCTTTCCGACCGCCGCCAGCGGATCGAGCGCCAGATCGACGATGCCGGCGCGGAGCTTGCGGCGATCAGCGAGCGCATTGCCGGCCTGCCGGACCCGGCCGAAAAACAGGCCGCGCTGGAAGAGGCCGCGATCGCCGAGGAAGACGCGATTGCCGCCGCCGAGGAGGCCGATGAGCGGCTTGCCGAGGCGCGCCGCAACGAGGCGCTGACCCGCCAACCGGTGGAGGCAGCGCGCGCCAGACTGTCGGAAATCGAGACCGAGGCGCGCACGATCGAGAAAATGCTGGCCGCGAGTGCTGCCGCCGGCGATTTCACCCCGCTTGCCGAACTGCTGAGCATCGAGCACGGCTACGAGACCGCACTTGGCGCCGTGCTGGGCGATGACCTTGACGCGCCGCTGGAGGCCGATGCCCCGGCGCATTGGCACGGCAATGGTGATGGCGGGGACGATGCCGCGCTTCCTGAAGGCTGCCGCCCGCTGAACACGCTTGTCGACGCGCCCGCCGAAGTGTCGCGCCGCCTGCGCCAGGTGGGGCTTGTGGCCGACGATGCCGCTCTCGCGCTGATGGCAAAACTCGCGCCCGGTCAGGAACTGGTCACCGAGGCCGGCGCGGTCTATCGTTGGGACGGCTTCATCAAGGGCGCGGACGCGCCAAGTGCCGCAGCCCTCAGGCTGTCGCAGAAGAACCGGCTCGCCGCGCTGGAAGAGGAACGCCGGGAGGCCGAGGTGGCGCTGGAAGATGCCCGGGCGGTGCAGGTCGAGGCCGGCGAGGCGGTGCGCGCGCAGGAGCAGGCGGTTACCGCCGCCCGCGAGGCGGTGCGCATGGTTGGCCGCGCGGTCGCCGATGCCCGTGCAGCGCTTGCCGAGGCCGAGCGCGCGTCCGGTGAACTGGTGCGCCGCCGCGATGTCGCCGCCGAAACGCTGAGCCAGTTGCAGGCGCAGGGCGAGGATATCGTGCTGAGCTTCGAAAACGCGTCGGCCGCCCTTGCCGAGGCGCCGGATTATTCCGCGCTGGAAAACCGGCTTTCGGCGCAGGGCGCCGAGGTCTCGCGCCATCGCGGCGAACTGGCCGAAGCCCGGGCGCGCCACGACGGGTTGTTGCGTGAAAACGATTCCCGCCAGCGCCGCCTGACCGCGATCGGCCAGGAACGGGCAAGCTGGCAGAACCGCGCCAAAAGCGCGCAGTCGCAGATCGAAACCCTGAAGGCCCGCGATGAGGAAGCCCGCGCGGAGCTGGAAACCCTTGAGGAAGCGCCTGAGGAATTCGAGGAAAAACGCCGCCAGCTGACCCGCGAACTGGAGCAGGCGGAAGAGGCCCGCAAGGCCGCCGCCGACCGGCTGGCCGAGGCGGAGACCGCGCAGCGTGACGCCGACAGGGAAGCCGCGCAGGCGCTCTCCAATCTGGCCGAGGCCCGCGAGAAGCGCGGCCGCGCCGAGGAGCGGCTGGTTTCTGCCCGCGAGCGCCGCGAGGGCGCGGAAAAGCGCATTTTTGAGGTGCTGGAAGTCGCCCCCCACGAAGCGTTCCGGCTGACCGGCCTTGCCCCCGATGCCGAGCTTCCCGAACCGGTCTCGGTCGAGCGTGCGCTGGAGCGGCTGAAAATCGAGCGCGAGCGGCTGGGCGCGGTCAACCTGCGGGCCGAGGAGGAACAGAGCGAGCTTTCGGCGCAACTCGACGCGCTGGTCAAAGAACGCGACGATATCATCGAGGCGATCCGCAAGCTGCGCGGCGCGATCCAGAGCCTGAACCGGGAAGGGCGCGAGCGGCTGCTGGCGGCCTTCGACGCCGTCAACGAGCAGTTCCAGCGGCTGTTCGTGCATCTTTTCGGCGGCGGCATGGCCGAGTTGCAACTGATCGAGTCCGACGATCCGCTGGAGGCGGGGCTGGAAATTCTCGCCCGCCCGCCGGGCAAGAAGCCGCAAACCATGACGCTACTTTCCGGCGGCGAGCAGGCGCTGACGGCGATGGCGCTGATCTTCGCCGTGTTCCTCACCAATCCGGCGCCGATCTGCGTGCTGGACGAGGTCGACGCGCCGCTCGACGACCACAATGTCGAGCGCTACTGCAATCTTCTCGATGAAATGGCGGCAACCACCGAGACCCGCTTCATCGTCATCACCCATAACCCGATCACCATGGCGCGCATGGACCGGCTGTTCGGCGTCACCATGGCCGAACAGGGCGTGTCGCAACTGGTCTCCGTCGACCTGCAGACCGCCGAAAAGCTGGTCGAGGAGGTTTGAGCGCCGTCGCGGGATGCGTTAACGGCCAAAGATCGGTGCTCCCGGCGCTTTTTTCGCCAGTGCCCAATTCTCATTTCGCCCATGATGCTCTAACGTCTCGCACCAGAAGAGGAATTCGCGCCTTGCGGGAACAGTGGAGATGGTCCCCAGGGCGTGTGAAGGCGGATGCATGGCGAATTGGGTTTACGGCTTCGGCGCGGGAGATGAGCACGAGATTGACCGCGACCGGCTCGGCGGCAAGGGCGCGGGGCTCGCCGAAATGGCGCGCATGGGCCTGCCGGTGCCGCCCGGCCTCACCATCATCTCCGATGTTTGCCGCTATTTCTACGATAACGGGCGCAGCTTCCCTGAAGGGCTGAAGGAGGAGGTCGCCGAAGGGCTCGCGGCGGTCGAGGCGGCGACCGGCCGCCGTTTCGGCTC
>NZ_DEPM01000152.1:0-5761 GCF_002358775.1 Martelella sp. UBA3392 | reverse complement strand
CCGGCCGCCGCTTCGGCTCGGGCGAACGCCCGCTGCTGCTTTCCGTCCGCTCCGGTTCGCGCGTCTCCATGCCCGGGATGATGGACACGATCCTCAATCTCGGCCTTAATGACGAGACCGTGCTGTCGCTTGCCCGCGACACCGGCGATGCCCGTTTCGCCTGGGACAGCTATCGCCGGTTCATCCAGATGTACAGCGATGTCGCGCTCGGGCTCGATCAGGAGGTGTTCGAGGAGCTTCTCGAGGAGCGGTTGTCCGAGCTTGGCCATCAGGCCGAGACCCAGCTTACGGCCGGCCAGCTCGAGGATCTCGTCACAAGCTACAAGGCGTTGCTGAGCGAGGAGCTCGACTGCGACTTCCCGCAGGATCCGTTCGAGCAGCTCTGGGGCGCGATCGCAGCGGTGTTTTCAAGCTGGACCAGCGCGCGCGCCATTGCCTACCGGACGCTGCATAACATTCCGACGGAATGGGGCACGGCGGTCAATATTCAGGCCATGGTATTCGGCAATCTCGGCAATGGATCGGCCACCGGGGTGGCGTTTACCCGCAACCCGTCCACCGGCGAGAATGCGCTCTACGGCGAGTTCCTGGTCAACGCGCAGGGCGAGGATGTCGTCGCCGGCATCCGCACACCGCAAAGCGTGACGGAGGCCGGCCGCATCGCCTCGGGCGGCGAAAAGCCCTCGCTTGAAAAGCTGATGCCGGAGGCTTTTGCGGAACTGGCCGCGATTTCCGCGCGGCTTGAGCGCCAGTATGGCGACATGCAGGACATGGAATTCACAATAGAGCGCGGCAAATTATGGATGCTGCAGACCCGCAGCGGCAAGCGCGCGGCGGGCGCCGCCGTCAGGATCGCCATGGACATGGCCGATGAAGGACTGATCAGCCGCTCCGAGGCGATCATGCGCATCGATCCGGCCACGCTCGATCAGATGCTGCATCCGACCATCCGTCCGGAATATCGCGGCACCCAGATCGGCTCCGGCCTGCCGGCTTCGCCCGGGGCAGTGACCGGCGAGATCGTGTTCACCGCGGAAGAGGCGATTGCCGCCAAGGCGGAAAAACGCAGCGTCATTCTGGTGCGCACCGAAACCAGCCCGGAGGATATCCAGGGCATGACCGCGGCGGTCGGGGTGCTCACCACGCGCGGCGGCATGACCAGCCACGCGGCCGTTGTCGCCCGCGGCATGGGTGTGCCCTGCGTGACCGGCGCGGGCAACATGCGGGTCGACCGGTTCGACAATATCCTCCATGGCATTGGCGGGGTCATGCTCCATGCCGGCGATAAGGTGACGATCGACGGTGCCACCGGCCGGGTGATGAAGGGCGCAGCGCCAACCCAGAAGCCCGCGCTTTCCGAGGATTTTCAGCGGCTGATGGTCTGGGCCGACGACGTGCGGCGCATGAAGGTGCGCACCAATGCCGACACCCCTTCCGATGCCCGCGCGGCGCGCGATTTCGGCGCGGAGGGGATCGGCCTTTGCCGCACCGAGCACATGTTCTTCGAGGGCGGCCGCATCCACATGATGCGGCGGATGATCCTTGCCGAGACGGAAGAGGGCAGGCGCGCCGCGCTCGACCAGCTTCTGCCGATGCAGCGGGACGATTTCGAGGCGCTGTTTTCGATCATGCACGGCCTGCCGGTGACAATCCGCCTGCTCGATCCGCCGCTGCACGAGTTCCTGCCGAAGACCGAAAGCGAGGTCGACGATGTCGCCGACGCGCTCGGCATGGACAAGCAGGCGCTCCGGCATCGGCTCGACGCGCTTTATGAATTCAACCCGATGCTCGGCCATCGCGGCTGTCGGCTGGCGATCTCCTATCCGGAGATCACCGAAATGCAGGCGCGGGCGATCTTCGAGGCCGCGGTTGCCGCCGCCCGCGCCACCGGCGAGGCGGTGGTGCCGGAAATCATGGTGCCGCTGGTGTCGTTGCGCGCCGAACTCGACTATGTGAAGGAACGCATCGACGCGGTTGCCCGCGAGGTGATGACTGAAGCCGGCATGGAGATCGAGTATCTCGTCGGCACCATGATCGAGTTGCCGCGCGCGGCGCTTCGCGCCCATAAGATCGCCGAAACCTCGGCGTTCTTCTCGCTCGGCACAAACGATCTGACCCAGACGACGTTCGGGATGTCGCGTGACGATGCGCCGGGCTTCATCGGCACCTACCAGAAAAAAGGCATTATCGAGCGCGATCCGTTCGTCTCGCTGGATTTCGACGGCGTCGGCGAACTGATGCGGATGGCCGCGGAGCGCGGCCGCCAGACCCGAAGCGATCTCCAGATCGGCATCTGCGGCGAACATGGCGGCGATCCGGTTTCGATCCGCTTTTGCGAGGGGCTGGCGCTGGACTATGTCTCCTGCTCGCCGTTCAGAGTGCCCACCGCCCGCCTTGCCGCTGCCCAGGCGACCATCGGGCAGTCTCAGACAGAAAGCCTGTAACGGTTTTTCAGCATCGGCGGGCCATCCGTTTTCACTCGGCCGCGCTCAACCAGATCTTCCATGTGCGCCAGCACCGAAAGCGCGGCCGCGCCATGGAGCTTCGGGTCCGTGGTGCGGTAGATCACCTTGACGATCTCGGCAATTGTCTCGTCTCCGGTCGCGATCCGCTCGAGGATCGCCTTTTCACGCATGCGCCGGTGCGAGCGGGTGGCCCGCAACACGCCCTTGGCGTCGCGGATCGTGTCGCCGTGGCCGGACATGTAAACGGTTTCGGGGCGCTCCAGCAGTTTCTCGATCGAGGCCATGTAATCGCCCATCGACCCGTCGGGCGGGGCAACGATCGTGGTCGACCAGTCCATCACGTGATCGCCGCAGAACAGATAGGGCGTGCCCTGAAGCGCGAAGGCGAGATGATTGGCGGTGTGGCCCGGCGTGTGCACGGCCTGAAGCGCGAAGCCATTATCGGCGGCGATCGTGTCGCCGTCGCCGAGAACGATATCAGGTCGAAGCGCGCTATCGGCGCTCTCGGCAAAGGGATTGACCTCGCCGGCAAAAAGCGGGCGGGCGGTCTCGTGCGGGCCGAAGCCGGCGATCGGCGCCCCGGTCTCAGCTTTCAGCCTGCGGGCCATCGGCGAATGGTCCATATGGGTGTGGGTGACGGCGATGAAGCGGACCCTGCGCCCGCCGATCGCGGCAAGCCAGTGCTCCAGGTGACCATCGATATCGGGCCCGGGATCGATGATGCCCACCTCGTTGCGGCCGACGAGATAGCCGTTCGTGCCGAAAAAGGTGAACGGCGAGGGGTTGTTCGCCGTCAACCGCGCAATGCCTTCCGCAAGCGCCACGGCGCGTCCATAGGCCGGATCGAATTCGGGTACGCCCATTCGCATTTCCTTCAACTTCTGCCCTGCCTGTCTGACACCATGCGCGCAAAATGCAAGGCCAGAGCGCCGGCCCGAAGATCGGATTGAACTTCCTGAAAGCATGATGCATGGATTCGACCAGTGCGAGCGCCTCCGAGCCTCCGAACGGAGGCATGGCGCTCAATAACGCCAATTCCTGTCGCCGGCGAGAATCTCGTCAGGCGGACAGATTTAGACGTTGAGACCGGGCGCGAGCTTTGCTAAGAGGCTTTGCGCACCGCCGGCCCCGGCCCGCGGGCCCATGCTGGGGTGTAGCCAAGCGGTAAGGCACCGGTTTTTGGTATCGGCATGCGCTGGTTCGAATCCAGCCACCCCAGCCAAATCTATCTTCATGCCTATGAAGCATAAGAGTGCACGAAATGGCCGTTTTTCGTGCACCCCCGAGTCAAGAGATTTCTCGAGATCTTCATAATTTCTTCGAAACGCCGCTAAAATCAGATACTTGCAACTCAACTGGTCCAAGCTTCAACGAAGATTGGAATTCTGTCATATGAAGACTTGATGATGTGGACGCCGCCGACCTCGCAACTGCGTGTATTGTGCTTAGAAAGAGTGGAACTGGGAAGGAGTATCGAAATGCACATACAAACAATAGGCCTCGATCTTGCGAAGAGCGTCTTCCAGGCCCACGGCGTGGATGACGCCGGCAATACTGTTCTGGCGAAGAAGCTGCATCGCAAGCAGATGATACCCTTCTTCTCCAAACTCGCACCGTGTCTGATCGGAGTGGAGGCGTGTGGAGCGGCGCATTATTGGGCACGGACGCTCATCGCCATGGGGCATGAGATTCTAATAATGCCGCCTTCTTATGTCAAGGGATATGTGAAGCGGGGTAAGAGTGACGCCCTGGATGCCGAGGCTATCTGCGAGGCCGTGCAACGTCCGACGATGCGGTTCGTGCCGGTCAAGACCGTCGAACAGCAGGGCATTTTGATGGCGCATCGCACCAGAGCGTTGCTTGTGCGCCAGCGTACGATGGCAGCAAACGCATTGCGTGCGCACTTGGCCGAGTTCGGATTCGTCGCCAACCCGGGTGTCGCCAATCTGGTGAAACTGGCGGATCAAGCCTTCACCGATGAGGTTCTGCCTGCCTACGCCCACCGGGCCCTCGAAATCCTGATCCGGCGAATGGCGGAGCTGACTGAAGAGATCGGAGAGCTCGATCAGGAATTGCGTACATGGCATGAAGGAAGTGACGTCAACCGAAGGCTCGCCGCCATCCCTGGCATCGGCGTCATCACAGCAAGCGCCATCGCCGCGACGGTGACAGACACCGATCAGTTTCAATCAGGTCGGCAATTCGCGGCATGGCTCGGTCTCACGCCGCAGCAGCAATCCACGGGCGGGAAAAACCGGCTCGGTGGCATATCAAAACAGGGCGACCGATACTTGCGACGGTTGCTGGTTGTCGGTGCGACAGCGGTCATGAGACATGCGAAACGAAAACCGACACCTCTGACGGACTGGGTGAGCAGGTTGTTGGAGAAAAAGCCGTTCAGGCTCGTTTCCGTCGCCCTTGCGAACAAACTTGCCCGTATCGCATGGACGCTTCTCAAACGAGGACAGATTTACAGACCTTACGGATTGTCCGCCTGACAGTGAACAACCAAACCGAATTGGCAATGGCAGTCAATGATGCGTAACGATCGAGCCAATGGCGAGGCAAACCCGTCTGATTCAATGCACTTCAAAAGTGCGCCAACTTGATCAGGGACCTCGCCGGCGGATTTCCATCAGGGCCAGCGGCAAAATCAACTCCGCACAAACAGGCCGGACATATGAAAGCAACCGATCTACGCAAAACGATAAAAAGTCCTTGCCATAGGCGGCGTCCACATATGAATCACAGCTTGGCTCCTAGCCCCATTCTCGTGAAGACGCCGAAGCCAAAAGCGTCCGGGGCAAAGCATCCTGACATGCCCAACCGCGTCTATGCGCCCGGAATTCCCTATGTGCGGCATCTGGGAACGGCAGCTTAGCGCCCCCATTGCGGCCGTACCGGTTCACTTGACGTTGACCTCAAACCTGTCATTCGAGTCCGGCTTCTGCTCGAACGCTATGTTGAAGTCATCCTTCATCAGCTGCAATCCGGCCGCGTGGGCCTCACTAAAACCCGATTGCGCGCAGCAGCAGGAAACATGCGGCGGACATAAGCGCTGCGGCGGGCACTGTGATCACCCAGGCTGCGATGATCGTGATGAAGTGGGAGCGACGGACGAGTTTGCGACGGGCGCGTTTGCGCGTTTCAGGCTTTCAGGGTTCCCCAGTTTTCCGCCGATCCGGCGTCGCGGATCGGCGTTGTGGCCATGCCCGAACACATGGCCGACGCTCGCCGGGCTGTGCCCGGCTCGCGAAAACCATGGCAGAACCATGTACCTGAGCAGCGACAAGTGT
>NZ_DEPM01000127.1:7726-19740 GCF_002358775.1 Martelella sp. UBA3392 | reverse complement strand
ACCCCTCTCTGCCCCTGTCGGGGCATCTCCCCCTCAAGGGGGGAGATTGAGGGGGGCTATGCGGTTAGGCTCTGTCAGAGGACACGCCTGATGGGCTCCTATATCCTTCGCCGCATCCTGCTGATGATCCCGACGCTGATCGGGATCATGACGATTTCCTTCGTCATCGTGCAGTTCGCGCCGGGCGGGCCGGTGGAGCAGGTGATTGCCGAGATCAACGGCCAGGGCGGCGGCGCGGAAAGCCGGATTTCCGGCGGCTCGGATGCCGGCATGTCGATGGACAGTTTCGACAGCGCGTCCTCCTCCAGCTATCGCGGCGCACAAGGGCTCGATCCGCAACTGATCGCCGATCTCGAGCGCCAGTTCGGCTTCGACAAGCCGCCGCTGACCCGCTATCTGCTGATGATGCGGGATTTCGCGACCTTCAATTTCGGCGACAGTTTCTTCCGCAATTCCTCGGTGATCGACCTCATCATCGACAAGCTGCCGGTGTCGATCTCGCTCGGCGTGTGGGTGCTGATCCTGTCTTACGGCATCTCGATCCCGCTCGGCATCCGAAAGGCGGTGAAGGACGGCTCGCGCTTCGATGTCTGGACCTCTGGCGTGATCGTGATCGGCTACGCCATTCCGGGCTTCCTGCTCGGCATCCTGCTGATCATCCTGTTCGCCGGCGGCTCTTTCTTCGACTGGTTTCCGCTGCGCGGTCTTGTCTCGGACAATTTTTCCCAACTGCCCTTGTGGCGGAAGCCCCTCGACTATTTCTGGCATCTGGCGCTGCCGCTGATCGCGCTTTCAGTGTCGTCCTTCGCCACCACCACGCTTTTGACCAAGAACTCATTCATCGACGAGATCGGCAAGCAATATGTCGTCACCGCCCGCGCCAAGGGGCTGACCGAGAACAAGGTGCTCTACGGCCACGTGTTCCGCAATGCGATGCTGATCGTGATTGCCGGCTTTCCGGGCTCGTTCATCCTGGCCTTCTTCACCGGCTCGCTCTTGATCGAAAACGTGTTCTCGCTCGATGGTCTCGGCCGGCTCGGCTATCTGTCGCTGGTCAATCGCGATTATCCGGTGGTGTTTGCCACGCTCTACATCTTCTCGCTTCTCGGCCTCGTGATCGGGCTCGTCTCCGACCTGATCTACACCTGGATCGATCCGCGCATCGATTTCGAAAAGAGGGATGTGTGAGATGAGTGAGCTCGCATCCCCCGACGTGGCGGCGAACGTGCCGAAATCCGGCATCCTGTCGCCGATGAATGCAAGACGCTGGCAGAACTTCAAGGCGAACCGGCGCGGCTTCTGGTCGCTGTGGATTTTCCTGTTCCTGTTCATCATCAGCCTCGGCGCCGAATTCGTCGCCAACGACAAGCCGCTGATCGCTTCCTACAATGGCGAGATCCTGTTTCCGGTTCTGGTCGACTATCCGGAGGAGAAATTCGGGGGCTTTCTGGCCGTCACCGATTACCGCTCCGGCTTTATTCAAGAGGAGATCGAGGCCAATGGCTGGATGATCTGGCCGCCGGTGCGCTATTCCTACCGCACGATCAACGCCAATGTGCCTTATTCCGCGCCGACGCCACCCTTCTGGCTGATGAGCAAGGAGGAGCGCTGCGCCGGCTATCCGCAGGGCGTCGACGATCCGGGCTGCGTGCTCGGCAACATGAACTGGCTTGGCACGGATGATCTGGCGCGTGACGTGCTGGCCCGGGTGATCTACGGTTTCCGCGTGTCGGTGCTGTTCGGCCTGCTGCTCACCGGCTTTTCCGCCGTCATCGGCGTCAGCGCGGGCGCGGTTCAGGGCTATTTCGGCGGCTGGGTCGATCTCTTGATGCAGCGGTTCATCGAGATCTGGTCGTCGCTTCCGACGCTGTACATTCTGCTGATTATTGCCGCGATCCTGCCGCCCGGATTCTGGGTGCTGCTCGGCGTCATGCTGGTGTTCTCCTGGGTCAGTTTCGTGGCGGTGGTGCGCGCGGAATTTCTCAGGGCGCGCAATTTCGAATATGTCCGCGCCGCCCGCGCGCTTGGCGTCGGCAACGGCACGATCATGTTCCGCCATCTGCTGCCGAACGCCATGGTGGCGACGCTGACCTTCGTGCCGTTCATCCTGTCGGGCGCGATCGTGACGCTGACCTCGCTCGATTTCCTGGGCTTCGGCATGCCGCCGGGCTCGCCCTCGCTCGGCGAACTGGTCAATCAGGGCAAGAGCAATCTGCAGGCCCCCTGGCTCGGCATCACCGCCTTCATGACGCTCTCCATCATGCTGTCGCTGCTGGTTTTCGTCGGCGAAGCGGTGCGCGATGCCTTCGACCCGAGGAAGACGTTCCAATGACAAAGACGCCGCTTCTTTCCGTCAAGGACCTTTCCGTCGCCTTCCGCCAGGGCGGGGCAGACAACCTTGCCGTCGACCGGGTGTCGTTCGATATCATGCCGGGCGAGGTGGTGGCGCTGGTGGGGGAGAGCGGCTCCGGTAAATCGGTAACCGCCGCCTCCGTGCTGCGATTGCTGCCCTATCCGGCGGCAAGCCATCCCAGCGGGGAAATCCTGTTCGAAGGCCGCGATCTTCTGAAGGCGGATGACCGAACGCTGCGTGAGGTGCGCGGCGGCGATATCACCCAGATTTTCCAGGAACCGATGACCTCGCTCAACCCGCTCCACACGGTCGAGCGGCAGGTGGGCGAAACGCTGGCGCTGCATGCCGGGCTGACCGGGGCTGCCGCGCGCAAGCGGATATTGGAGCTGTTGAACGAGGTCGGCATCCGCGAGGCGGAAAAACGTCTCGGCGCGTTCCCGCACGAACTTTCCGGCGGCCAGCGTCAGCGGGTGATGATCGCGATGGCGCTCGCCAATCGCCCGAAATTGCTGATCGCAGACGAGCCGACGACGGCGCTCGACGTCACCGTGCAGGCGCAGATCCTGAAACTGCTGAAATCGCTGCAGCGCGATCACGGCATGTCGATGCTGTTCATCACCCACGATCTCGGCATTGTCCGCAAATTCGCCGACCGGGTCTGCGTGATGACCAAGGGCAAGATCGTCGAGCATGGCCCCGTCGCCGAGATATTCGACGATCCGCAGCATGATTACACGAAACACCTGCTCGCCGCCGAGCCAAAGGGCACGCCGCCGGCGCATGATCCCGCGCGCGAGGTGGTGATGGAGGCGGACAATCTGAAGGTCTGGTTCCCGGTCAAGGTCGGCCTGCTGCGCAAGACCGTCGATCACGTCAAGGCCGTCAACGGCATCTCGCTGAAGCTCAGGGCCGGCGAGACGCTCGGCGTCGTCGGCGAAAGCGGGTCCGGCAAGACCACGCTCGGTCTGGCACTGACGCGGATGATTTCATCCGAAGGACGGATCGCCTTTGTCGGCAAGGACATCGATGCCTACAGTTTCAAGGCGATGAAGCCGCTGCGCGAGCAGATGCAGATCGTGTTTCAGGACCCTTACGGCTCGCTCTCCCCGCGCATGTCGATCGGCGAGATCATCGCCGAGGGGCTGAAAATCCACGAGCGCGGACTGTCCGCCGCCGAACGCGAGGCCCGCGTCGGCGCGGCGCTGGAGGAGGTCGGCCTCGATGCAGCCACCCGCTGGCGCTATCCGCATGAGTTTTCCGGCGGCCAGCGCCAGCGCGTCGCGATCGCCCGCGCCATGGTGCTGAAACCCCGCTTCGTGATGCTGGACGAGCCGACCTCGGCGCTCGACATGAGCGTGCAGGCGCAGGTGGTCGACCTGCTTTCCGCGCTGCAGAAGAAGCATAACCTTGCCTATCTGTTCATCAGCCACGACCTGAAAGTGGTGCGGGCGCTGGCGAACGAGATCATCGTCATGCGGCTTGGCGAGGTGGTGGAGCGTGGCCCCGCCAAGGACGTGTTCGAGAACCCGCAGGCCGAGTACACCAAGGCGCTGCTCGCCGCCGCCTTCGATATCGAACCGGTCGAGGCGGACTGATCCTCCCGGAGCGTCGGGCGAAAAAGTGGAATCCGGTTTTTCGATAGCCCGACGCGGCAAAAGAGCCGGGCCCGTCGCCTTTCCCCCCTGAACTACGTCAAATGACGTATGTGGGGTTTTCCCGCCCTCAACGATAGTTGGACGAGGCGCCGTTCTCGCGGCGTCGCGAAATCCAAAGCCATTCAGGCGATAGTCGTTGAGGGGAACTACGAACGATGAATTTCACAAAGGGATTGACCAGCGCAGCGCTTCTCGCCGCGCTCACCACCGCCGGCATCGGCGGCATGGCTTATGCCCAGGAAGACACGATCAAGGTCGGCATCCTGCATTCGCTGTCCGGCACGATGGCGATTTCGGAAACCACGCTGAAGGACGCCATGCTGATGCTGATCGAACAGCAGAACGAGAAGGGCGGCCTGCTCGGCAAGCAGCTCGAGGCGGTCGTCGTCGACCCGGCGTCCGACTGGCCGCTGTTCGCCGAAAAGGCGCGCGAGCTGATCGAGGGCGACAATGTCGCCGCCGTGTTCGGCTGCTGGACCTCGGTGTCGCGCAAGTCCGTGCTGCCGGTGTTCGAGGAACTCGACAACATCCTGTTCTACCCCGTCCAGTATGAGGGCGAGGAAAGCCAGCGCAACGTGTTCTACACGGGTGCCGCGCCGAACCAGCAGGCCATCCCGGCCGTCGACTACCTGATGGAGAATGACGGCGTCGAGCGCTGGGTGCTGGCCGGTACCGACTATGTCTATCCGCGCACCACCAACAAGATCCTCGAAGCCTATCTCAAGGATCACGGCGTTGCCGAAGAAGACATCATGATCAATTACACGCCGTTCGGCTTCTCCGACTGGCAGACGATCGTGTCCGACATCAAGAATTTCGGTTCGGAAGGCAAGAAGACCGCCGTTGTCTCCACCATCAATGGCGACGCCAACGTGCCGTTCTACAAGGAACTCGCCAATCAGGGCATCTCGGCTTCCGATATTCCGGTTGTCGCCTTCTCGGTCGGCGAGGAAGAGCTTGCCGGTCTCGACACCGCGCCGCTGGTTGGCCATCTCGCCGCCTGGAACTACTTCCAGTCCGTCGACACCGATGCGAATTACGACTTCATCGATGCCTGGCACGCCTTCACCGGCGATGACGCCCGCGTGACCAATGATCCGATGGAAGCCCATTACATCGGCTTCAATATGTGGGTGAAGGCGGTCGAAAAGGCCGGCACCACCGATCCGGATGCGGTTATCGACGCGCTGATCGGCGTTGCGGTTCCCAACCTTTCCGGCGGCTATTCGGCGATGATGCCGAACCACCACATCACCAAGCCGGTTCTGATCGGCGAAATCCAGGACGATGGCCAGTTCGACATCGTCTACGAAACCCCCGGCCTCGTCGCCGGCGATGCATGGTCCGACTTCCTGCCGGACTCGAAGAACCTGATTGCCGACTGGCGCGCTCCGATGTCGTGCGGCAACTTCAATGTCGAGACCGGCAAATGCGGCGGTATGGCTGAATAATCCAGGCTCGACGCCGGGCGCGATCGGCTCCAATGCGATCACGCTCGGTTAACAGGGGGGCGGCCGGATATTTCGAAGGCCGTCAATTGGGGGCGCATATGTCCAAAATATTCCAGATGCACTGTTTCAGAGCATTCGTTTTAGTAGCCATTTTGTTTCTGACATATGCGCCCTCGTCTTCTTTTGCCCAGACCGACCTTGCCGGCACGATCGACCGGTTCGGTTCCTCCCGCGGCTTCGGCCAGACCGAAACCCTGGTCAATGAACTGGCCGCCACCGGCGATGATGCCGCCGTGCCCGCCCTGAAGGCGCTTGCCGCCGGCGATCTCTACACCCGCAAGAGCGATGGCAAGGTGTTCATCACCCGCAAGGGGTCTTCCAGCCGCGACCTTCTGCTGATCGATCCGGTGACCGGCGAGGAGGCTGGCGAACTTTCCAAACGCGACCTCGACAAGGTCAAGGTCAACAATAATCTGCGCTCCACCATCGACGCGGCACTGGCCGGCATGACGCTGATGAGCCCCAATCGCGGCACAAGGCTTTCCGCCGCGCAATCGCTGCTGAAGGCGCCGAGCGAGGACAATCTGATCCTGATCGAGCAGGCGTTCGAAAAGGAAGAGGATGGCGAGGTTGCCTCGGTTCTGGCGCAGGCGCGCGCCGTCTCGGTGCTGAATTCCGACCGTAGCCCGGAGGAGAAAGCCGAAGCGATCTCCGATATCGCCGATATCGGCGGACGGGAGGCGATCTCGATCCTGCTCTCGGCCCGTTCCAGCGTCGGCCCTGATCTCCAGGACGAGATTGACGCGGCGCAGGCGAAGATCGAAAAGCGGCTCGCCTTCTGGGATCTGGCCCAGAATGTCTGGTACGGGCTGTCGCTCGGTTCCGTGCTGCTTCTGGCGGCGATCGGGCTTGCGATCACCTTCGGCGTCATGGGCGTCATCAACATGGCCCATGGCGAGATGGTGATGATCGGGGCTTATTGCACCTTCATGGTGCAGCAGATTATCCGCACCGCCTATCCGCATCTGTTCGACTGGTCGCTGGCGATCGCGCTGCCGGTCGCCTTCATCGTCACCGCCGCCGTCGGCCTTGTGATCGAGCGCGGCGTGATCCGCTTTCTCTATGGCCGGCCGCTGGAAACGCTGCTGGCCACCTGGGGCGTGTCGCTCATCCTGCAGCAGGCGGTGCGCACCATTTTCGGCCCCACCAATCGCGAGGTCGGCAATCCGTCGTGGATGTCCGGTTCCTTCGATCTCGGCGGGCTCATGATCACCTGGTCGAGGCTCTGGATCGTGCTGTTCTCGCTCGCGGTGTTCGCCGCCCTCCTGCTGCTGATGAAGCGATCGGCCTTCGGCCTACAGATGCGCGCCGTCACCCAGAACCGCCGCATGGCGGCCTCGATGGGCATCCGCACGCCATGGGTCGATGCCTTCACCTTTGCGCTTGGTTCGGGCGTTGCGGGTCTTGCCGGCGTGGCGCTGTCGCAGATCGACAATGTCTCCCCCAATCTCGGCCAATCCTACATCATCGACAGTTTCATGGTCGTGGTGTTCGGCGGCGTCGGCAATCTCTGGGGCACGTTTGTCGGCGCGTTCTCGCTCGGCATCCTCAACAAGTTCCTGGAGCCCTATGCCGGCGCGGTGCTCGGCAAGATCCTGGTGCTGGTCTTCATCATCCTGTTCATCCAGAAACGGCCGCGCGGGCTGTTCGCACTCAAGGGAAGGGCGGTGGAAGCATGATCACGGCCTATCTTTTCCGCTCGCTCGACCGCAAGGTCTCGATCGCGATCATCATCCTCTTCGCGGTTGCCCTGCTGGTGCCGTTCGCGAACCTCATCATCCCGGCCGACAGCGCCTTTCACCTGCCGACCTATCTCGTCTCGCTGTTCGGCAAATATCTCTGCTATGCGCTGCTCGCGCTGTCGCTCGATCTGGTCTGGGGGTTCTGCGGCATTCTCTCGCTTGGCCATGGCGCCTTCTTCGCGCTTGGCGGTTATGCCATGGGCATGTATCTGATGCGCCAGATCGGCCCGCGCGGCGTTTATGGCGACCCGATCCTGCCGGATTTCATGGTATTCTTGAACTACAAGGCGCTGCCCTGGTTCTGGCATGGCTTCGACATGTTCTGGTTCGCCATGGCGATGGTGCTCTTGGTGCCGGGCGCGCTCGCCTTTGTGTTCGGCTGGTTCGCCTTCCGCTCGCGCGTCAACGGCGTCTATCTCTCGATCATCACCCAGGCGATGACCTATGCGCTGCTGCTCGCCTTCTTCCGCAACGACATGGGCTTCGGTGGCAATAACGGCCTCACCGATTTCAAGGATATTCTCGGCTTCTCGGTTCAGGCCGATGGCACCCGCGCCGCGCTGTTTGCCGCTTCCGCCCTGTTTCTGGCGCTCGGCCTGTTCCTCGCCTCGGCGATCGTGCGCTCCAAGGCCGGCAAAGTGCTGGTCGGCGTGCGCGATGCCGAAAGCCGGGTACGCTTCCTCGGCTACCGGGTGGAGAACTACAAGCTCTTCACCTTTGTCGCCTCCGCCATGATGGCGGGCGTTGCCGGCGCTCTCTACGTGCCGCAGGTCGGCATCATCAATCCGGGCGAATTTGCGCCCGCGAACTCCATCGAAGTGGTGATCTGGACCGCCGTCGGCGGCCGGGCGACGCTGATCGGGCCGATCATCGGGGCGATCCTCGTCAATGGCGGCAAGACCATCTTCACCGGCCTGTTCCCCGCCTTCTGGCTCTTCGCGCTCGGCGGCCTGTTCGTCGCCGTCACCCTGTTCCTGCCCAAGGGCATCGTCGGAACGCTTGCGCCCCGGTTTTCGAAAAAGCCAGGCCCTGACGCAAAAGAGCGGATCGAGCACGCGGAAGAGGCAGAAGCCGGGATCGACGGCATTGCAGAGGAGCCTGCCCGATGAGCCCCCATGAAAAGCGCGCCAAGAGCCTGCTCTATCTCGACAATGTCTCGGTCTCGTTCGATGGCTTCAAGGCGCTGAACAGCCTGTCCTTCGTCATCGATCCCGGCGAGTTGCGCGCCGTGATCGGCCCGAACGGCGCGGGCAAGACCACGATGATGGACATCATCACCGGCAAGACGCGGCCGGACGAGGGCGAGGTGTTCTTCTCCGACACGATCGATCTCACCCGCCGCGATGAGGCCGATATCGCCCAGCTCGGCATCGGCCGCAAGTTCCAGAAGCCGACCGTGTTCGAAAGCCATACGGTGTGGGACAATCTGGAACTGGCGCTGAACCGCAAACGCGGCGTGTTCTCGACCCTGTTCTACAGCCTGACCGGCGAAGACCGCGAC
This sequence comes from Martelella sp. UBA3392, assembly GCF_002358775.1. Lineage (NCBI taxonomy): Bacteria > Pseudomonadati > Pseudomonadota > Alphaproteobacteria > Hyphomicrobiales > Aurantimonadaceae > Martelella > Martelella sp. UBA3392. Next base: position 10,978 of record NZ_DEPM01000127.1, on the reverse strand, counting down.
CGCATCGAGGAAATCCTCGAGACGATCCGCATGACGGCGCGTCGCGACGAGCTTGCGGCAAACCTTTCCCACGGTCAGAAGCAATGGCTGGAGATCGGCATGCTTCTGGCGCAGGAGCCGAAATTGCTGCTTGTCGACGAACCCGTCGCCGGCATGACCGATGCCGAAACCGTGGAAACCGCCCGCCTGTTGCGCGAAATCGCGAGAACGCGGGCGGTGGTCGTCGTCGAGCACGACATGGGTTTCGTCCGCGATCTCGGCGTCAAGGTCACCTGCCTCGCCGAAGGCTCCGTCCTCGCCGAAGGCTCGATCGACTTCGTGTCGAACGATCCGAAGGTGATCGAGAATTATTTGGGGAGGTGAGGGGATGATGGAGGGGGCGGTCGTGCGGATTGGCTGCATGGATCCTCGGGTCAAGCCCGAGGATGACCCGTGGGGTGGGCGGAGAGCTAAAGCCGCAAACTCTTCGAGGCGGGCTCGCGACTGCCGCAGCCTTCGTGACAGCAGGTCGAACAAAACGCTCATGCGTCGCAGAATAGACCGCACCCCTCCCCACGTGTCATCCTCGGGCTTGACCCGAGGATCCAGGCAGTTGCGCTCAGAGGAACGTTTCGTAAAGATCCTCCCAGCCGGGGTTCATTCCATTCACCAGCGCAAGCTTCCACGCCCGGTTCCATTGCTTCAGAGCCTTCTCGCGCGCAATCGCACTGCCGATCTCGAAGTGCTCTTCGTACCACACCAGTCTGTTGCAGCCGTAGCGGCTGGTGAAGCCAGGAACGAGCCCTTCCCTGTGCTCGTAAATGCGCCGCTCAAGATCGCGGGTCACGCCGATATAGAGCGTGCCGTGGGGCTTGTTGGTAACGATATAGACATAACCAGCCATAGCGCTTTGCCGGGTTGCCTGGATCCTCGGGTCAAGCCCGAGGATGACACGAGTGGGACGGGGTGGAAAGAATTTGCTGCCGGAGCACTCGCCAGAACGTATATGAATGTGCGCCGTACTCTCCCCCTTTCTGCGTCATCCTCGGGCTTGACCCGAGGATCCAGGCGGCTGGCTCTGGCCTGTCAGTATCCTCTCCTTGCGAAAAAGGTCCAACTCCATGCTGACAATTGAAAACGTCAACCTCCACTATGGCGCCGCGCAGGCGCTCAGAAACGTGTCGCTAACCGCCGAGATGGGCAGGATCACCTGCGTGCTGGGACGCAATGGCGTTGGCAAGTCGTCGCTGCTTCGGGCTGTCACCGGGCAGCATCCGATCTCGGGCGGTACGATCAGTTTCGGCGGTGACAAGCTTGACGGGCTTGCGCCCTATGGTCGGGCCAAGCGCGGCGTCGGCTATGTGCCGCAGGGGCGCGAAATCTTTCCGTTGCTGACGGTGCGCGAGAACCTGGAGACCGGGTTCGCGCCGCTGGCGCGCAACGACCGCAATATTCCCGACGAGATATTCTCGCTGTTTCCGGTGCTGCAGACCATGCTTTCGCGCCGCGGCGGCGATCTTTCCGGCGGCCAGCAGCAGCAGCTCGCAATCGGCCGCGCAATGGTCACTCGGCCGAAAATCCTGGTGCTGGACGAGCCGACCGAAGGCATCCAGCCTTCGATCATCAAGGATATCGGCCGCGCCATCCGCTATCTGCGGGATTCCACCGGCATGGCGATCCTGCTGGTGGAACAATATCTCGATTTCTGCCGGGAACTCGCCGACAAGGTCTATATCATGGACCGCGGCGTGATCGTGCACGAGGGTGAAGCCGAAACGCTCGACACGCCCGAGGCGCGCCGTCATCTGACGGTGTGATGCTTCGACGCGCATAATGAGGAGAATTTGTGCGCTTTTGAGGGAGCGACAGACGAGGCTCTTGCGTTTAACTTTTTATCGGGACGCGGCGAGACGGAGTGAATTCTGAAATCTCTCGCCCGGCCCGTCGATGCGGCATGAAACTTGCGTTTAGCCGTTCGACAGCATCACGATAAAAAGGAAAAGCGATGGGCTGGAAGCATCAATTGCGCGGGCGGGCCGCAGGATCGGCGAGTGCGCGCGCCGGTCAGGTCGCAGTCGGGTCAGCGTGTCCCTGGGAGGGGCCATGGGCGGCGGGATGGAACTGTTGACGCCGGGCCTCACCGTGGGGCCGCAGCGGACATCCGGCACGGGCCGGGTGAGCGCCAAATCGGCCGGTGGCAAGACGCGTCTTGATGTCTTCTATCAGGAGGGTGCGGCCAAGATCCGCATTCCCGAAAGCTTCGACGGCGCGATGGAGGCGGTGCTGATCAACACCTCCGGCGGGTTGACCGGCGGCGACCGACTGCAATGGGAACTTGAAGCCGGCGAGGGCACGGCGCTGACGGCGACCACCCAGGCCTGCGAAAAAATCTACCGCTCCGACAGCGGACCGGCGGCGATCGATACCGAGATCAGGGTCGGCGAGAATGCCCGGTTCGACTGGCTGCCGCAGGAAACGATCCTGTTCGACGACGCCTCGCTCAACCGCAGGCTCGATGTCGATCTGGCCGAGACCGCCGAGTTCCTGGCGATCGAGGCCGTGTTGCTCGGCCGCAAGGCCATGGGCGAGGCGGTGCGCTGCGGCAATTTCCGCGATCGCTGGCGGGTGCGCCGTTCGGGCACGCTGATCCACGCCGAGGATGTGCGCATGACCGGCGATATCGAGAACCTGGTGGCGCATACGGCGGTGCTGGGCGGCGATGTCGCCTTCGCCACGCTGCTTTACTGCGGCCCCCGCGCGGAGGCGCTGATGCCGAAAGTGCGCGAAGCACTGGGCGAGGCTTCCGCCGGCGCCAGCGAGTGGAACGGCAAGCTCGTCGCCCGCATCGTCGCCGCCGACGGCTATAGTTTGCGAAAAAGCCTGATTCCCGCGCTCAAGGTCTTGCGGGACGGGCAGAATCTGCCGAAAGTCTGGCATCTGTAAAAGAAACGGGACGAGAGTGACGCATGAACCTGACGCCGCGTGAAAAGGACAAGTTGCTGGTTTCCATGGCCGCCATGGTCGCGCGCCGACGGCTGGAACGGGGCGTCAAGCTCAACCACCCGGAGGCGATCGCGCTGATCACCGATTTCGTGGTCGAGGGCGCCCGCGACGGCCGCCCGGTGGCCGAACTGATGGAAGCCGGCGCCCATGTGATCACCCGCGACCAGGTGATGGAGGGCATCCCCGAAATGATCCACGATATTCAGGTGGAAGCCACCTTCCCCGACGGCACCAAGCTGGTGACCGTGCATGAGCCGATCAGGTGAGGAG
>NZ_DEPM01000127.1:0-7327 GCF_002358775.1 Martelella sp. UBA3392 | reverse complement strand
GTGACGCTGACCGTCGCCAATACCGGTGATCGGCCGGTGCAGGTCGGCAGCCATTATCATTTCTTCGAGGCCAATCCGGCCCTTGCCTTCGAGCGGGACAAGGCGCGCGGCATGCGGCTTGATATCGCGGCCGGCACGGCGGTGCGTTTCGAGCCCGGCCAGACCCGCGACGTGACGCTGGTGCCTTATGGCGGCGAGCGCACGGTTTACGGATTCCGGCAGGAAATCATGGGGAAGCTCTGACAATGGCCGTTCAGCATTATCACGGAAGCTGCCAGTGCGGCGCGGTGGATTTCGATGTTGATATCGAACTCGGCCACACCGTTACCTGCAACTGCTCGCGCTGCAAGCGTCTCGGTTCGGTACTGGCGTTTGCGCCGCGTGAAAACTTCACCCTGAACAGCGGCAAGGACAGCCTCACCGAATATCTGTTCAACAAGCACCAGATCCAGCATCTGTTCTGCAAGACATGCGGCATCGAGAGCTTTGCCTATGCCGCCGGCCCCGACGGGGCCGACATGGTCGCGGTCAACGCCAATTGCCTCGACGGCGTCGATCCCCGCAGCCTCAGCTCGCAGCATTACGACGGCGCCGCCGTATAACGCTTTCCGCCCCAGGAGAAATTCCATGCCTTTCAAGATGTCCCGCGCAGCCTATGCCTCGATGTTCGGCCCGACCACCGGCGACAAGGTGCGGCTTGCCGATACCGAGCTCTTCGTCGAGGTGGAAAAGGATTTCACCCATTACGGCGACGAGGTGAAGTTCGGCGGCGGCAAGGTGATCCGCGACGGCATGGGGCAGTCGCAGGTGACCCGCGCGGACGGCGCGGTCGACACGGTAATCATTAACGCGCTGATCATCGATCACTGGGGCATCGTCAAGGCGGATATCGGCATCAAGGACGGGCGGATCGCGGCGATCGGCAAGGCCGGCAATCCGGACACACAGAAGGGCGTCGACATCATCGTCGGCCCGGGCACGGAGGTCATCGCGTCCGAAGGCAAGATCATCACCGCCGGCGGCATGGATGCCCATATCCACTTCATCTGCCCGCAGCAGATCGAAGAGGCGCTGATGAGCGGGCTGACCTGCATGCTCGGCGGCGGCACGGGGCCGGCGCACGGCACGCTCGCCACCACCTGCACCCCCGGCCCGTGGCATCTGGAGCGGATGATCCAGGCGGCCGACGCCTTCCCGATGAACCTCGCCTTTGCCGGCAAGGGCAATGCCTCGCTGCCCGGCGCGCTGGAGGAGATGGTGCTCGGGGGTGCTGCCGCGCTCAAGCTGCACGAGGACTGGGGCACGACCCCGGCCGCGATCGACAACTGCCTTTCGGTCGCCGACAAATACGACGTCCAGGTGATGATCCACACCGATACGCTGAACGAATCGGGCTTCGTCGAGGACACGATCAAGGCCTTCGATGGCCGCACCATCCACGCCTTTCACACCGAAGGGGCCGGCGGCGGCCATGCCCCGGACATCATCAAGGTCTGCGGGTTTTCCAACGTCATCCCGTCCTCGACCAACCCGACCCGGCCCTATACCAAAAACACTATCGCCGAGCATCTCGACATGCTGATGGTCTGCCATCACCTGTCGCCGTCGATCCCGGAAGACATTGCCTTTGCCGAAAGCCGAATCCGCAAGGAGACGATCGCGGCGGAGGATATTCTCCACGATCTCGGAGCGTTCTCGATCATCTCGTCCGACAGTCAGGCCATGGGCCGTGTCGGCGAGGTCGCCATCCGCACATGGCAGACCGCTGACAAGATGAAGCGCCAGCGCGGACGGCTTGCGCAAGAGCAGGGCGACAATGACAATTTCCGGGTGAAGCGCTACATCGCCAAATACACGATCAACCCGGCGATCGCCCACGGGCTTTCCCACGAGATCGGCTCGGTCGAGGTGGGAAAACGCGCGGACCTGGTGATGTGGTCGCCGGCGATGTTTGGCGTCAAGCCGGACCTCGTTCTCCTCGGCGGCATGATCGCGGCAGCGCCCATGGGCGACCCGAACGCCTCGATCCCGACGCCGCAGCCGATGCATTACCGCTACATGTTCGGCGCCTATGGCAAGGCGCGCACGAATTCCTCCGTCACCTTCGTCTCGGAAGCCTCGCTCGATGGCGGCCTTGCCCATAAGCTCGGCGTTTCCAAGCAGCTCCTGCCGGTGCAGAACACCCGCGGCGGCATCTCCAAGGCCTCGATGGTCCACAATTCCGCCACGCCGGAGATTTCCGTCGATCCGGAAACCTACGAGGTCCGCGCCGACGGCGAGGTGTTGACCTGCGAACCCGCCGACGTGCTTCCGATGGCGCAGCGCTATTTCCTGTTCTGAGCAGGGGGCGTCGCTCAGGCGACGACTTTCGACACCAGATCCGGGTATTGCGCAATCACGCGGACATAGGCGACGGCGAAGTCGGGTGCGGTGACGCGCGCTTGCTCCCAATCGCGAAGCGTGCCCACGGGAACGCGAAATCTGCTGGCGAATTCCGTTTGCGATAGTCCGAGCGCTGTTCTCGTCCGGCGGATCAGGCGAGCGCGTTGGCCGCGATCTTCCGCCGAAGCGCTTACATCGAAGTCTTCGACGTCAGTCGGGTCAGCTTTCAAGACGATAGGATCGTTCTTCACCCTTGTTACTCCTTCTTACCGATATGAAGCGCGGCAGATCGACCCGATAAACGAATATGCGACGACATACGGAAATTCCGTATTTACTGCAACTGGCATTGCTACCCATGCGTCCAGCGCATACCCGCTATGCGTTTACCCCTAATCGGCCTTGCCGGCCTTTGATTCCCTGTCCGGAATCGTTAAATTCGGCCCAAGCTTGAAGCAACAAATTTCCAAGACTGAGCAAGGAGATCGCCATGATCGGCCGTAAAGTTCCGAACGTCACCTTCCGCACGCGCGTCCGCGATGAAAGCATCGAGGGGCCGAACCCGTTCCGCTGGCAGGACATGACCTCGGACGATTATTTCAAGGGCAAGCGCGTCGTGCTGTTCTCGCTGCCGGGCGCCTTCACGCCCACCTGCTCGACCTATCAGCTTCCCGATTTCGAAAAGCTGTTCCCCGAGTTCCAGGCGCAGGGCATCGACGACATCTACTGCATGTCGGTCAATGACGCCTTCGTCATGAACGCCTGGGCCAAGGGTCAGAATCTCGAGCACGTCAAGGTTATCCCGGATGGCTCCGGCGAGTTCACCCGCAAGATGGGCATGCTTGTCAACAAGGACAATCTCGGCTTCGGCATGCGCTCGTGGCGCTATGCCGCCATCATAAATGATGGCGTCGTAGAGCAGTGGTTCGAGGAAGAGGGCTTCTCCGACATGTGCGAGACCGACCCCTACAGCGTGTCCTCGCCGCAGAACATTCTCGAAAACCTGAAGCGCGAAGCCAAGGCCGCCTGAGGCCTTTCGGCCCGCTTCGATGGAAAGCGAAGGGCGGTCGGCAACGGCCGCTCTTTTTCTTGCGTGGCGTGTCCCTGATACGGCGATGCACGCGCTTGCCAAGTGGCGCAATCTTGCTATGAAAGAAGGAACGCCCGGCATCGTTACAGACCGGGCCGTCAAGGGGAAAGCATGCAGCGCGTTACCAGTTTCATTCCCGCGGGCGAGGGCGGCGGCGCGGTCGCCGGCCGTGTCGAGCTGACGCATGACGGGCGGCATCTGCGCCGCAAGGCGCTGAAGCTTGAAGACGGTTCGAGCGTGATGCTCGACCTGAAGGAAGCGGTGCTGTTTGCCACCGGCGATCGGCTGGTGCTGGAGGACGGCAGGACGATCGAGATCGTCGCCGCGCCCGAGGAACTCTACGAAATTCATGCGCATGACAACCTGCACCTGATCCAGCTTGCCTGGCATCTCGGCAACCGTCATCTGCCGGCCCAGATCGAGGAGGGGCGGATCCTGATCCTGCGTGACCACGTGATTCGCCAGATGCTGGAGGGCCTGGGCGCGCATGTGCATGATGTCGTCGAGCCGTTCCAGCCGGTGCGCGGCGCCTATCACAGCGGACACGGAGACCATCACCATCACGGCCATCACCACGATTGACGGCGGCGCCGTTTCGGGCGCCGCGCTTCTAAGGCTGTTGGCCTGGCTGTCGCCGGCCTTTCCGCTGGGCGGGTTTTCCTATTCCGGCGGGCTTGAGCGCGCGGCGCACGACCGGCTGCTGGAAGATGCGGATGACGTGGCCGAATGGCTCGCCGTCTCGCTTCGCCACGGGTTTCTGTGGAATGACGCCGTGCTGTTGTGCGAGGCCCATCGCGCGGCGGGCGACCCGGAGCGGCTTGCCGCCATCGCCGCCCTTGCCGCAGCACTTGCCGGTTCGCGCGAGCGCCATGCCGAAACGCTGGCGCTGGGCGCGGCCTTTGTGGCCGCCGCCGGTGCGTGGTTGGCGCCCGGTGACGAGGGTTTGCCGCCGGAAACGCCGCTGCCGGTCGCCTTCGGCGCGATCGCCGCATCACACGGCATTGGTCTCGAAGTGGCCTGTCAGGGCTATCTCCATGCCCAGGTCTCGCAGTATATTTCGGCCGCGATCCGGCTGTCGCTTGCCGGTCAGGTGGCCGGCCTTGCCGTGCTTTCCGGGCTGGAGCAGCCGATCCTCGACCAGGCGGCGCGGGCGGCGGCATCGACGCCGGATGATCTCGGCGGCTGCGCCTTCAGCGCCGATATCGCCGCTCTGCGCCACGAGGTCCAGCATTCACGGCTGTTCCGGTCGTAATGAACGAGGTAAGACAATGAAATCCGAAAACGGTCCCCTGCGCGTCGGCATTGGCGGCCCGGTCGGCTCCGGCAAGACGGCGCTCACCGAAAAGCTATGCAAGGCGATGGGCCGCGACTATTCCGTCGCCGTGGTCACCAATGACATCTACACCCGCGAGGATGCCGAGGCGCTGGTGCGCATGCAGGCGCTCACCTCCGACCGGATTGTAGGCGTGGAGACCGGCGGCTGCCCGCATACCGCTATCCGCGAGGATGCGACGATCAATCTTCAGGCGATCGCCGGGCTGAACAGCCGCATCCCCGATCTCGATATCATCTTCATCGAATCCGGCGGCGACAACCTTGCCGCCACCTTCTCCCCGGACCTTGCCGATATCACCATCTATGTGATTTCGGTTTGCCAGGGCGAGGAGATCCCGCGCAAGGGCGGCCCCGGCATCACCCGGTCGGATATGCTGGTGATCAACAAGAAGGATCTGGCGCCCTATGTCGAGGTCGACCTCGATGTCATGGCGCGCGATTCAGAGCGCATGCGCAATGGCGGCCCGACCGTGTTCACCGATCTGAAGCGCGGCGATGGCGTCGAGGCGGTTGCCGCCTTTCTGAAGGAGGCAGGCGGGCTGTAGCTGTCTATAGACGCTTCAGCGCCTCGATATCGGTGATTTCGATCGTCCGGCCGTGGACATTGACGCCGAGTGTCTTGAGCGTGCCGAAGGCGCGCGACAGGGCTTCCGGGGCGAGGCCGAGCTTGCCGGCAAGCAGGCTCTTACGGCAGGCAAGACGGAAGGTGACGGGCTCGGTGTCTTCCGGACACTGGTCGAGAAGGTAGTGCGCCACGCGTTGCAGCGCTGTATTGAGCCGGTCATCGGCCACGCAGTCGACGGCTTCCCGCAATTGCGCCGACAGCGAAATGGCAAGCACACGTGCCAGGCTGCCGTCGTCATTATTGGCGAGTTCCCGCACTTTGGCGAGGTCATAGCACACCAGCGTTGCATTTTCGGCGGCCTGGGCGCTGTAGCGGCAGGCGTCACCGCCGAAAACCAGTTCGTCCCCGAACGTGTCGCCTGGCCCGCAGATACGGATGTCTGCCTCGCGGCCTTCATGGTTCTGTCTGAACAGCCGGACAAAGCCGGTCACGACGCTGTAAAAATGCCGCGCGTCATCCCCCTCAACAAACAGGATGTCGGGCGGTGTGACGTTGACGAAGGTGGCGCATTCCATCAGCCTGTTAACCGTCGTCATGTCCGCCGCGGCCGTCAGGCCGGTTGCGATGAACTGTGCTTTCCTGCGCTCGCTCACATTGATGGTCGTGTTCACTGTCCCGCCTCCCATGGCGTGGCTATGATGGTGTGTCTGCACGAAACGGTTCCTTCGCATCTCGCCCACCGCATTCCGGTCCGAAAGAAAGCGGCCGTCATCGTCAAGTTATGACGATCACGATGCAAAAGGTTTGATTTCAATCAAGCGATGACGGCGCTGGTCTGAAGAAGACGCGGCGAAGAGCGGCTCCGAGGTGGCCGCATGTCCGATATCGCGGCAAGCGCAGCCTGGCGTGTCGCGCGGAGCGGGTATGTCCGGAGCGGGCTTGAAGCACGAAGGCCGGCGCAAACGGCCGGCCTTCGTCTATCTTATCCTGCAGGCGCTTCAGGCCATGCCGCGCTTGGACAGGTTGTCGCGATCGCCTTCCAGGGTCTCCACTCGCTCCTCGAGTCTCGCGAGTTTCGCCCGGTTGGCCTCGCTCATTCGTCCGGCGGTTTCGGCGGTGTAGACCACGTCATTGGGGTCCGCCTTGCCGATGAACCGGCTGAAGGCCCAGCGCAGCAGCCCTGCCAGATCGTCCATGATCATGAAGAAGGCCGGCACGACCAGCAGCGACAGCGCGGTGGAGACGATGATGCCGCCGATCACCGCGATCGCCATCGGCGCGCGGAAGGACGAGCCTTCGCCGACGCCAAGCGCCGCCGGCAGCATGCCCGCCGACATCGCGATCGAGGTCATGATGATCGGACGCGCGCGCTTGCGTCCGGCCTCCACCAGCGCCTGACGCCGGTCGAGCCCGTGCCAGATCGCCTCCTTGGCGAAGTCCACCAGCAGGATCGCGTTCTTTGTCACGATCCCCATCAGCATCAGGAGGCCGATCAGCACCGGCATCGAGATCGGATTGTCGGTGACGATCAGCGCGATCGCGACCCCGCCCAGCGCCAATGGCAGCGAGAACAGGATGGTGAACGGCTGGATCACGTCCTTGAACAGGAGGATCAGCACCGCCAGCACCAGGAACAGGCCGAGCATCATCGCGTTCATGAAGCTCTGCTGCATTTCGGCAAGGATCTTGGCGTCGCCGCTTTCGGCCAGCGTCACGCTTGCGGGTAGGTCGGTGCTGTCAACGATCTCGCGGAACTTCGCCGTCGCCGGATCGAGCGCCACGCCCGGTGGCAGGTTGGCCCCGATCGAGACCACGCGATGGCGGTCATAGCGCTGCACCGTGCTGACGCCCTCGGAATAGTCGACGTCGGCGACGACCGATAGCGGCACCATTTCGCCCGACGCGGCCTTGATTTTCAGCGCCCGGATCGCGGCAAGGTCGCGCCTGAGTTCCAG
>NZ_DEPM01000168.1:13124-14854 GCF_002358775.1 Martelella sp. UBA3392 | reverse complement strand
GCCAATATGGACCCGAACCACCGCGACCGCATCGCCTTCGTGCGCGTGTGCTCGGGCACGCTGACGCGCGGCATGAAGGCGAGGCTCGCCCGCACCGGCAAGCAGATGGGTCTCACCGCGCCGCAATTCTTCTTCGCCTCGCAACGCCAGCTCGCCGATACGGCTTATGCCGGCGATGTCGTCGGCATTCCGAACCACGGCGCGCTCCGGATCGGCGACACGCTGACCGATGGCGAGGCGCTGGTGTTCCAGGGCGTGCCGAACTTCGCGCCGGAAATCCTCCGCCGTGTCCGTCTTGAGGATGCGATGAAGGCGAAGAAGCTGAAGGAAGCGCTGCAGCAGATGGCCGAGGAAGGCGTAGTGCAGCTTTTCACGCCCGAGGACGGCTCGCCCGCGATCGTCGGTGTTGTCGGCGCTCTGCAGCTCGACGTGCTGAAGGAGCGGCTGAAGGCGGAATACGGCCTGCCGGTATCGTTCGAGATGGCGCGGTTTTCCGTCTGCCGCTGGATTTCGGCCGAGAAGACCGCCGATCTGGAAAAATTCATCTCCGGCCGGCGCGGCGATATCGCCCGCGACCTCGACGGCGATCCGGTGTTCCTCGCCCAGGACGGTTTCTCGCTGAACTACGAAAGCGAGCGGGCGCCGGAAATCCGGATGATCGCGATCAAGGAATACCATCAGGCAAAGGCGGCCTGACATGGCGGACAAGGAGACGATCGGCATCTGCGGCATGGGCCGCATGGGCACCGCCATGGCGCGTCGGCTCTCGGCCTATGGTTTTCCGCTGGTGGTGTGGTCGCGCGGCGGCGTTTCGATGGAGCTTGCTTCCGAGACCCATGCCGAGGTCGCGCTGAACCCGGCAACGCTTGCCCGCAAGGCCGATATCATCCTGACCTCGCTGATCGACGATGCGGCGGTGGAGGCGGTGCTCGAAGCGCTGCTGACCACCTCGCTTCCCGGCAAGCTGGTGGTCGAGACCTCGACCGTCAGCCCCGCTTTGCTGAAGCGCTATTCGGCGGGCATCAAGGCCAAGGGCGGCAGCGCCATCGACGCGCCGGTCTCCGGCGGCCCGGAACTGGTGATTTCCGGCAAGGCAGGGCTCTATATCGGCGGCGCGGATGCCGATTTCGAACGCTTCCTGCCGGTTGCCGATACGCTCTCCGACCGCATTCACCACACCGGCCCGCTCGGCACCGGCGCGGCGGCCAAGATCGTCAACAACATGGTGCTGTGCGGTTATTGGGAAGTGCTGCGCGAGGCGCTGATGACCGGCAAACGCGCCGGCCTCAGCCTCGACAAGATGCTCGATATGCTGATGACCAGCCCCGGCGGAACGCCCGCGCTGAAGGCTCGCGCCCCGCGTATTCGCGGCCATGACAGGAGCGTGGGCTTTCCCGTGCGCGGTGCGATGAAGGACGCCACGCTGTTTGCCAGCGTCGCCGACAGCTACGATGTCGATACGCCGGCGATCGACGCGGCCCTTGCCAGCTTCAAGGCCTGCCTGGAGAACGGCAGCGGCGACGAAGACCTCGCGGCGATGCTGCGCATGGCGCTGTCGCAAGGTTGAAGCCTATTCGGTAGCTTCGCCGGGCAGCGCAGTAACCTTGTCAAGCCAGGGAACCGCCGAGCGGCACCAGATCTGCCGCTTCGGCGGCAAAACATCGCGCTGGTCGATCATGCCCCAGCGGATCCCCCAATCCTCTTCATCGCCGCCTTCGCCGCCGGTAAAC
>NZ_DEPM01000168.1:472-12876 GCF_002358775.1 Martelella sp. UBA3392 | reverse complement strand
GGCAGCGCAGCGCGCTGGTCGATCATACCCCAGCGTATCCCCCAATCGTCTTCATCTGCGCCTTCGCCGCCGGTAAACAGCGGCGAGCCGCAGTCTTCGCAGAAAAACTGCTCGCGTTTGCGTCCGCTCTCGGCCATTTTCCAATAGCTACGGGTTACGCCGGACGTGATCTCGACATCGGCACGCGGCACGAGAACGGTGGTCCGATAGGGCGAGCCGCTCAGGCGCTGACAATCGGTGCAATGGCAGATCACCACAGCGTCCGGATCGATTTCGGCTTCGAAGCGGACCTTGCCGCAATAGCATCCGCCGGTGATCTTCATGCGAACTCCGTTTCTTGAAGGTTCATCACCGTCGCACGAAGACAGGCGGCGAGACAACGGCCACGGACTTGAAGATTTTTGAAGCAGGCATCACATCTGCTGAACAGATGATCGGAGAAATTGGCCATGAACATCGGACAGGCTGCGAAACAATCGGGACTGCCGCCCAAGACCATCCGCTATTACGAGGAAATCGGCCTCGTTGTCGCCGACCGGGCCGAGAATGGCTATCGCGATTATTCCGCCAACCATGTCCACCGGCTGAATTTCATTCACCGCTCGCGCGATCTCGGCTTTTCGGTCGAGGAGTGCAGGCTCCTGCTGTCGCTCTATGACGACGACGCCCGCGAAAGCGCCGAGGTGAAGGCGCTGGCGACGGCCAAGATCGCGGAGATCGATGAGAAGCTCGCACGCCTCGCCGGCCTGAAGGCGACCCTCCAGCACCTCGCCGATCATTGCCATGGCGACCACCGGCCGGACTGCCCGATCCTGGAGGAACTTTCCTCAGGCAGTTGCTGCAACTGACGGCTTACCGCGTCGGCACCGGCTCCTCGCCGCGATAATCATAAAACCCGCGCCCGGATTTGCGGCCAAGCCAGCCGGCATCGACATATTTCACCAGCAGCGGGCACGGACGATATTTGTTGTCCGCCAGGCCTTCATGCAGCATCTGCATGCCCGAAAGGCAGGTGTCGAGGCCGATGAAATCGGCAAGCTCCAGCGGTCCCATCGGGTGGCGAGCGCCGAGCTTCATCGCGGTATCGATGTGGTCGACTGTCCCGACGCCCTCGTAGAGCACGTAGATCGCCTCGTTGATCATCGGCAGCAGGATGCGGTTGACGATGAAGGCCGGGAAGTCCTCCGAGACCGTCGGCGTCTTGCCGAGCGCGCGCACGAATTCCCGCGCGGTTTCGAAGGTCGCCTCGTCGGTGGCGATGCCGCGCACCAGTTCCACAAGCTCCATCACCGGCACGGGGTTCATGAAATGCACGCCCATGAACCGCTCCGGCCGGTCGGTGGCGGCGGCAAGCCGGGTGATCGAGAACGACGAGGTATTGCTGGCAAGCAGGGTTTCCGGCTTCAGGATCGGGCAGAGCCTGGCGTAAAGCGCCCGCTTTTCCGCCTCGTCCTCGGTGATCGCCTCGATCACGATATCGGCGGAGGCAAGGTCCTGGAGATCGGTGGAGGCGGTGATCAGCTTCAGCGCCTTTTTGCGCTCGTCATCGCTAAGCTTGCCGGAGGTTACCTGACGCGCCAGATTGCCGTTGATGGTGGCGAGCCCACGCTCGATCTGCTGCTTTCCAATGTCGATCAGGTGAACGTCGTAGCCGGCGATCGCCGAAACATGAGCGACGCCGCAGCCCATGGCCCCGGCCCCGATCACGCCAACGCGCTTGATACTCTCGGCCATCTCGCACTCCCTCGTTCCTCGTCTCTCGGTCGCCACAAGCGGCCCCGGACTTTGATAAAGCCTCGGGTCCGTTTTTTCCAGTGCCTTGCGGCGGGCCGGCCACCCGCGCCACAAAGCAAGGGAATATCGACCCGCCCCCTGTTGTCCGCCCGAAAAACCCGCTAGAGCCTGTCAGACAGGAACGACAGGCGGAAACATGCAGACGCGACGCATCGCAATCTTCGGCGCGACCGGCTCCATCGGTATCAACACGCTCGATGTCATCGCCCAGCTCGGCGGCAAAGACGCCTTCGAGATCACCGCGGTGACCGGCAATTCCAATGTCGCAGCTCTTGCGCGTCTCGCAATCGAGCACGGCGCCGCCATGGCCGTCACCGCCGATGAAAGCCGCTATGACGACCTGAAGCAAGCGCTTTCCGGCACCGGCATCGAAGCCGCTTCAGGCGCCAGCGGTCTCGACGAGGCGGCCTCACGCGAGAATGACATCGTGATGGCGGCGATCGTCGGCACGGCCGGGCTCGCCCCGACGCTGAAGGCCGCGGCAACAGGCGCGGACATTGCCCTTGCCAACAAGGAATGCCTGGTTTCCGCCGGTCCGCTGTTCACGGACGCGGTGAAACGCGGCGGCGGCATGCTGATCCCGGTCGACAGTGAGCATTCGGCGATCTTCCAGGTATTCGAAGAAAACCAGCGTCGCGCGCTCGACCGGGTGATCATCACCGCATCCGGCGGCCCGTTCCGCCAGATGTCGCTGGAAGAGATGCGTCATGTCGATGCGGCGACCGCGCGCGCCCATCCCAACTGGTCGATGGGGCTGAAAATCTCGATCGACAGCGCCTCGATGTTCAACAAGGCGCTGGAAATGATCGAGGCGCAGCATCTGTTCGACCTTGCGCCCGGACAGGTGGAGGTGGTGGTGCACCCCCAGTCGATCATCCATTCCATGGTCGGTTACGCCGATGGCTCGATCCTGGCCCAGCTCGGCGCGCCCGACATGCGCACGGCGATCGGCTATGCGCTCGCCTACCCTGAACGCCGCCCGCTTTCGGTGGAAAGGCTGGATTTCGCCAAGCTTGCGCGGCTCGATTTCGAAGCGCCCGACGAGACCCGCTTTCCCGCGCTCAGACTTGCCCGGCTCGCCATGGAACGCGGCGGGCTACAGGGCGCGGTGCTGAACGGCGCCAAGGAAGTGGCGCTCGAAGCCTTCATCGAAGGCCGCTGCGGCTTTCTGCAAATGGCCGAAATCACGGAAGGCGTGATGGCGGAGATGGACAATCTCCCCGCCGCAACGACGATCGATGACGTCTATAAGGCCGACAGCGAAGCGCGCCGGCGCGCGGCCGGCCTGCTCAGGCGTTAAAAAGCGCCCGCCATATTTCTCCGGGGAAGGCGCCGTTGCATCCTTCGACAGCGGTGTTCGTCATGATGATGGCCGCCGTGCCGCTTGCAGGGTCCAGAGCCCAGCAATTGCCGTAAACCCCGCCCCAGGTCACGGCCCCTTCCGGCAAGGCGGTTCCGGCTTCAGCCGGATTGACGACAACCGATCCGACATAGCCGAATGTCTTGCCTGGCCTAACGGCCAGAGCCCCGGTCTGCGTGGAAAGCGCCGCCCGGGCGGTCTGAGGCGTCAGCAGCCGGTGTCGACTGGCAAGCTCTTGCAGCAGCTTCAGGATATCGCCGGCCGTCCCCGCCATGCCGGCGCCGCCCGACTGATAGGCGCGGGGATTGAAGATGCGCGACGGCTCGAACGTAAAGGCGATGCCGTCCGCGTCGCGCACAGTATGGCGCGTTCCCATGCGCTCCGGCTCGGGCGCGCCATCGCCATAGGGCGTTGCCAGCCGCTGCGGGTCGGTGACGGAAAACCGCGTGTCGTCCATGCCGAGCGGGTCGGCGACATGTTGCCGGATAACGGCTTCCAGCTCAACGCCGGCAACAGAAGACAGCACCGCGCCGAGAATGTCGATCGCCACGGAATAGGCCCATGCCGTTCCGGGCGCAAAGGCGAGCGGAAAATGGTTCAGCCTGGAAAAATTCTGCTCAAAGGTGAGATCGGTATCGGTCAGGCCCGTATTCACCGTTTCGCCGGGCGGCAGTTGCCCGGCACCGCCGGTATAATCCAGTCCGGCCGTATGGGTGAGGAGATGGTGAAGCCGGATATCCGCCGGCTCACCATCCGGCCCGGTTGGGTGAAACCAGGGCAGATAATCGCGCACCCTGTCCTCGAGCGAGAGCAACCCCTTCTCCATCATGACCAGAGCCGTCGTCGCGACAATCGGCTTGGTGACAGAGGCAAGGCGGAAAATCGTATCAGCGGCGACAGGATGGCCGCTTTCGCGATCGGCGAGACCGGCGGCGCGGGAAAAGACAAGCTCGTCCCCGCGCGCAATCATGACGACTGTGCCAACGATGCGCTTTTCACCGATGGCCTTGTCGATGGCCGCGTTTACACGTTTTTCAAATGACATGACGAAGGTCTCCGCAACGGTTTTGCCAAAGCAGTACGCCGGAGGCCGCAAACTTCAAGAAAAAAGCGGGCCGTGTTCCGCCCGCTTCTGAAAAAATCGTCCCGGCGCGGGGCTGACGCCATCAGGCGACGGCGCGCGCCAGGGCACACTGCGACCACAGCGAATGCAGCGCTGAAACCAGGTGATCCATGTCGGCATCGGTGTGCAGCGGGGTCGGCGTGAAGCGCAGGCGCTCGGTCTTGCGCGGCACGGTCGGATAGTTGATCGGCTGGACATAGACGCCGAAATCATCGAGCAGGATGTCCGAAATCCACTTGCACTTGGAAGCGTCGCCCACCATCACCGGCACGATATGGCTTGGATTGGGCATGTGCGGAATGCCCTGGCGGTCGAGCTTCGCGCGTAGCGTCTCCACCCGTTCGCGATGGCGGGTCCGCTCGATCTGGCTGACCTTGAGGTGACGGATCGAGGCGACCGCGCCGGCGGCAAGCGCCGGCGGCAGGGCGGTGGTGAAGATGAAACCGGAAGCAAAGGAGCGGATGAAATCGACCAGCGCCTTCGAGCCGGTGATATAGCCGCCCATGACGCCGAAGGCTTTGCCGAGCGTACCCTCGATAATCGTGATCCGGTCCATCAGTCCCTCGCGCTCGGCAACGCCGCCGCCGCGCGGGCCGTACATGCCGACGGCATGGACCTCGTCCAGATAGGTCATCGCGCCGTATTTGTCGGCGAGATCGCAGATTTCCTTGATCGGCGCGATATCGCCGTCCATCGAATAGACCGATTCGAAGGCGATCATCTTTGGCGCATCCGGATCGGCGGCCTTCAGCTTGGCCTCGAGATCGTTGAGGTCATTGTGGCGGAAGATCGCCCGCGCCGACTTGCCGTGGCGGATGCCTTCGATCATCGAGGCGTGGTTGAGCGCGTCGGAGAAGATGATCAGACCGGGGATTTTTTCGCCCAGCGTGCCGAGCGTTGCCCAGTTGGAAACATAGCCGGAGGTGAAGATCAGGGCTGCTTCCTTCTGGTGGAGATCAGCCAGTTCCTGCTCAAGCTGGACATGGTAGTAATTGGTGCCGGAAATATTGCGGGTGCCGCCGGCCCCTGCCCCGCAAGTTTCGATCGCCTCCTGCATGGCGGCGATCACGGTGGGACACTGGCCCATGCCGAGATAATCGTTGGAACACCAGACGGTGACGTTGGAGGCCGCGCCATCCTTGAACCGGGAGGCGCGCGGGAATTCGCCGCGATGACGCTTCAGTTCGGCGAAAACGCGGTAGCGGCCCTCATCATGCAGTTCCGCCAGCTCGTTTTTGAAGAATGCTTCGAAATCCATTACCCAGATGCTCCACCACCGGCCTTGTTGTTTTTGACAGGATTTGACGAAGTTCGCTCCCCGTCAACCCGCATCGCGACCTGTTTCCCGTCCTGCGACAATCAACCCTTAGTTTGAATTATTCCAAACTTTACCTACGCGCAACCGCCTCGGCAAAACTTGATCAGGGTCAATTTGCCGCACAGATTCGGATTTTTCGGAAATTTGGAACATATCTTTCCCCCGGACATTAAGCATTCACCTAAGGCGTAATAGGCTGGCGGAAGACCTTTTTGCTTTTCGCCGGATCGCTATTCGGGTATGTGTTGGAAGAGCGGCCGCAGGCTGCATGTGAGGGACGGCAGCGATCCGCTCCGGAACAATGGAGCGGTCGGATCGCGGCGGGACCAAAGCGCAAAAGGTGATGAGGGAATCATGAAAAAGTTTTTTGCAGGAATTGTGATCGGCGTTGCTTCGCTTGCGGCAACGGCCTGCACGCCTACCCAGGAAGGTGCGGCCATCGGCGCCGGCACCGGCGCCCTGGTCGGCACGGCGATTGACGGCGGCGGCCTCGGCGGCGCGCTTCTGGGCGGCGCCATCGGCGCGGGCGCCGGCGCGCTCGTCGGCCGGGCCGTCGAGAACCAGCCCGGCAAGTGCTACTATCGTGACCGCTACGGCCGCGAATACACCGACGATTGCCCGCCCGGCTACCGCTAAGAGATAGGGCCGCCGCCTCAAAAAGGGGGCGGCCCCGCCAAGGCGCGTCAATTGCGGCGATTGCCCACGGCAAAACCAGACCCGACATACAGCGACCGTAACCAACGGTTAATGCTGTTGCCGGGTTTTCGGTTTTCTTGGGCTATGCATTTGGAAACCTGCTAATATTTTATCGCATATGTAATTTTTCACGATCCGGTTCGAGTTGAAGATGGTACCCCGTTCAAAACGGCAAAGTTCAGGAATATCCCGCGCGCTCAAGCTGCTGCCGGCGATATCCGTTGCGATCTTCGCCGCCGGCGGCGAGGCGCAGGCGTTCAGCCTGTTCGGAATCCATCTCTGGGGCGAGGAGGAGGTCGACATCTCCTCGGTCCAGGATCCCGTTCACTATACCGTTACTTTCAGCGTGACAGGCGGCGACAGCGAGTTGGAAAGCTTCCTGCGCAAACGCTCGGCGCTGGTCAGCGACGAACGCCAGCCCGTTGACGGCGATCTCGGCGTGCTGGTGAAGGCGCGCGACGATCTGCAGATTCTTGTCGGCTCGCTGTTCGAGAAGGCCTATTATGGCGGGTTGGTGAATATCACCGTCAACGGACAGTCGATCGAGGATATCGTCGGCCTGCCCAATTTCGGACGCGAGGATCCGGTCCCGGTCAACGTTTCCATCAAGGCGGGTCCGATGTTCACCTTCGCGCGGGTCAATCTCGAGGGTGCGCCGGCAAGCTTCAACCCTGCAAAGCTCGATCTCGTGGCCGGAAAGCCGGCCTATTCGACAACCATTCTCGCGGCCGCCCGTGAGATCACCACCGAGCTCAAGGACCAGGGCCACCCGTTCGCGACCATCACCCGGCGCGAGGTGATTGCCGATCACGCCAATTCCACGGTCGATGTCGACATCCGCGCCGATGACGGTCCGGTCGCGGATCTGGGGCAGATCGCGGTGAAAGGCTCCGAAGCCGTCGAACCCGATTTCATCCGGCGCTATTCGCGGCTGAAGCCCGGCGAGCAGTATTCGCCCGAGCAGCTCACCGCCGCCGCCAACCGGCTGCGCTCGCTGAACACATTCGATTCGGTGACGATCACCACCGCGAGCGCGCTGGACGATGACGGCCAGTTGCCGACGACCATCACCGTGCGCGATGGCAAGTTCCGCTATTACGGCTTCGGCGCCACCGTATCCTCGATCGACGGCCTCGGGCTCGAAGGCTATTGGGGCCACCGCAACCTGTTCGGCCAGGCTGAGGGCCTTCGCCTTGAGGCCGGCGTTTCCAGGATCGGCGCTTCGGACGATTACGGCGTCAACTCGCTCGATCTCGCCGGCGGCATCACCTTCACCAAGCCCGGCCTGTTCCATCCGTCCGGCATGTTTACCGCAAGCCTGCTGACCGCGACGGAGAACCCGGACGCCTATAACGCCAAATCCGTGGCCGGCAGTGTCAGCTACACCTATGAGCAGAACGAGTACAACACGATCAGCGCCGGCCTGACGCTCGACTATTCCCACATCAAGGACGCCTTCGGCACCGAGGATTACCTGACCTTTTCCGCGCCGATCGGCTTCGACCGCGACACGAGAAACGACCCGCTGAACCCGACCGAGGGGATCTATCTGATCACCACGGCAGAGCCTTCCTATGATTTCCTGGGCGGCAATTTCTTCTCGTCCTTCGATGCCGTCGGCTCCACCTATTTCTCGGCGGGCGAGGATGATCGGTTTACGCTTGCCGCGCGCGTCGGGGCCGGCACCATCGTCGGCGGTGGCGACCTCAAGGACATTCCCGCAAACGACCGGTTTTATGCCGGCGGCGGCGGCAGCGTGCGCGGCTATGCCTACAAGTCGATCTCGCCGCGGCTCGCCAATGGCGAGGAAACCGGCGGCCGTTCCTATGTCGAGGCGACGCTGGAGGCCCGCATCGGCGTGACCGAGAATATCCAGGTCGTGCCGTTCATCGACGCAGCCGATGTCTCCGCCGACCAGTTCCCCGACTTTTCCGATATCCGCGCCGGCGCCGGCATCGGGGTGCGGTATCTGACCGGCTTCGGCCCGATCCGCCTCGACGTCGCCGTTCCGCTCGATCGCTATCCCGGCGGCGACCATTACGGCATCTATGCGGGTATCGGACAGAGTTTTTAGTCACCTCCTTGCAATTGACGATGCATTCATGCCTTTCATGGCATGATTGGAAAAACGCGCAAATCGCTCTAAATGCTTAAGGAAAATTGCGCCCGAGGAGTTTCATGGCGGTGTTCTTCAAACGACTGTTTCAGGTGATTGCGGGTCTTTTGGCTTTGGTGATCGTGATTATCGCCGCCGCCGTCATCCTGATCGGCTATACCGATGCCGGCGCGAATTTCGCCGTCCGCCAGATCACCAAACGGATCGCCTCCCCGGATTTCGCCGTCCATGTGGGCAGGGTCAGCGCGCCGCTGACCGGCAATTTCACCGTCGACAGCGTCACCGTCTCCGATATCAAGGGTCCCTATGCCACGGTCGAGGGCATCGCGCTCGACTGGTCGCCAATGGCGCTGTTCAGGGGACGCTTTGCCGCCGAGAGCCTGTCGGCGCGCACGGTTTCGCTTTCCCGTCTCCCCGTTCCGGGCAAGCCGGCGCCGGAGAAGGCGCAGTCGAGCGGCGGGTTTTCGCTGCCGATCGGCATCGATATCGAAAAATTCGATTTCCCTGAGATCGACATAGCCGAAGCCGTGGCGGGCGAAGCCTATCCACTTTCCGCCTCCGGCCATGTCAGCGCCGTGACCGACCGGATCTCGACCGCGCTCGACATCGAGCATCGCGCCCGCGCCGGCACTTATGTAAAGGCCGATATCGATTATGCGCCGGGCGAGAACCTCCTCGATATCACCGCCGAGGTGAACGAGCCGGAAGGCGGCATGGTCGCAACCCTGCTGAAACTGCCCGGCACGCCGGCGCTCAACATCGCGATCGATGGCAACGGCCCGCTTTCTGACTGGAAGGGACAACTGACGGCCGCGCTCTCCGGCGAGAAACTCGGCGAGATCGACATCCGCCACCAGTTGAGCGACAAGGACGAGCGCACTGTCACCGTCACCGGCCAGGGCGAATTCGCCGCGCTGACGCCGCCGGAATTCCAGTCTTTGGTCGAGGGCCAGACCGGCATCGACGTTCAGGCGACGCTTTATCCCGGAGGGCGGATCGCGATCGGCAAGGGCCGGGTCGAGACCGGCAGCTTCGTTCTGAATGCTTCGGGCGCCTATGATCCCAAGGGCGAAAACGACCTCGACGTCACGCTTGACGGCGTCAATGACGGTTCCGTGCCGTTTTCCATGGCGATGGGCGACGACGGCACGCTGTCGCTCTCTCTTGAGAATGCCAGCGTCAGCCTTCACGGCGCGGCCGAAAGCGCGGACCTATCGGCATCGGTCACGCTCTCGCAGCTCTCCCTGCCGCAAGTCTCGACAAGCGGCGTTTCTCTGGCGGCAAACGGCAAGGGCTTTGACCTTTCCACCCGCACCGGCGCTTTCAATGCCGGGCTTACGGTTGAAAGCCTTGCGTTCCGCGACGAAAGCCTCGACCGGATGATCGAGGCCCCGCTTTCGCTCAAGACGCGGGTGACGCTCGCCAAAGGAAGCGTGAAGCTCGACGATATCGCGCTTGAAAGCGGCAGCATCGGCGCCACGGCCAATGTCGATTATGACCTTGAGTCGCAGGACGCGACCGGCCACGCCAGACTGTTCGTGCTCGCCGACGCGCTTCCCGATGCGGCCGCCGGCCTGATCGACGACATGACCCGGATCGAGAGCGATTTCTTCCTCTCGACCGCGTCCGGCGCCGTGGCGCTCTCCAATCTCGAGGTGGAAAACGGGCTGCTGACCGCCGGCGGCGATGTCCGCGTCACCGGGGGGACGATCGACGCGACGCTGAAGGCGACGGTCGCCGAACTCGGACGGCTCGCGCCGCAGGTCAAGGGCTCGGCCGTGCTTGACGCCACGATCGGCGGCGAACTGACCGCGCCCGAAATCGACGCCACGGTGAGAGCCGACAGTCTCGACATCACCGGCGAGACGCTTGAGAATTTCGTCGCCACGATCAAGGGCAAGGCGGACATGTCGGCACCCTCCGGCGCGCTTACCGCAAAGGGCAGCTATGCCGGCGCGCCGCTTTCGCTGTCGGCAAACGTCACCTCCAATGACGGCCAGATCGAGATCGCGGGCATTGATGGCGCGGTGGGCAAAAACACGCTTTCCGGCGACATTATCCTCAACAGCAAGTTCCAGCCCGCCGGCGGCATCAGCTTCGATTTTCCGGACCTGAAGCTGCTCGCCGGCCTCGCCGGCCAGAAGGCCGAGGGCGCGATCTCCGGCCGCGTCGAGCTCGACAACGCCAATGACAGGCTGGGCCTGTCGATCGACGCCAGAAGCGACGGCATCACCACCAACGGCGTAACCGCAAGAAATCTCGACGCCGACATGACGGTTGCCGATGTCGCGGCGCTGAAGGCAAGCGGCAAGATCACGCTTGGTTCTGTTGCCGTGGCCGGTCAGACCGTCACCGACATCACGCTTACGGCCAGCAACCAGGACACCACGACGAATTTCGACCTCGCGGCCCGCTACGACGGTCAACCGGTATCGCTGGAAGCGGCCGTGAACCGCGGGGATACGATGACGATCGACCTCAGGCGGCTCGAAGGCTCGCCGATGGGTCTCGGCCTTCGGCTGGTCGAACCCGGGCGGATCACCATCGCCAATGGCACGACCAATATCCAAAGCCTGAGGCTCGGGATCGGTGGCGGCACGGTTGCCGTGAACGGCAGCGTCGGCGACAGGCTGAACCTGACGGCCAACATCAACGGCGTTTCCGCCGCGATCGCCAACCAGTTCGTTCCCTCGCTCGGCGCCAGCGGCACGATCTCGGGCACGGTGACGGCGGGCGGCACGACGGCCAGCCCCACGGCCGACTACAATCTCCGCCTCGACAACGGCAATCTGGCCCAGACAAGCGCGCTTGGCGGACAGCCGTTCAACGTCACCACCACCGGTCGCTATGACGGCAGCCAGGTGACGACCGACACCACGATCACCAATGCGCAGGGCATCAACGCGCGCGCCACCGGCTCGGTCGGGCTCACCGGCAACAGGCCGCTGAACCTGTCGATCAATGGTCGCCTGCCGATGCAGATCGCCGCAGCACTTGCCGCCAATTCCGGTTTCGCCATTTCCGGCAACGCCGATGTCAACATGACGGTCGGCGGCACGCTGACGAGCCCGAGCTATTCGGGCGGCGTCGACCTCGCGATCAGCGCGCTGACCGACATCAGGCGCGGCATTTCGCTCAACGATATCGGCGGGCGCGTCTCCCTTTCCGGGGACCGGGTGCAGATCGACGGCATCACCGGCAGGCTCGCCGCCGGCGGCACGCTGACGATCAGCGGCAGCGTCGGACTGACCGGCGGTTTTCCCGCATCGCTGAAGCTCGTGGCCGACAATGCGGTCATCAATGACGGACGATTGCTGACGACCACGGCCAACGGCACATTGACGCTGGAAGGACCGATCCTGACCCAGCCGACGCTTGCCGGCCGGCTGACGCTTGCCCGCACGGCGATCGTCATTCCCGACCGGCTGCCGGCGTCGATATCGCAGATCGACATCGTGCATCAGGACGCATCGAAGGCCGTGCTCAGGCAGGCGGAGGAGCTTTCTCCGCCTCAGGCCAGCGAAGCGCGCACCACCATGGCGCTCGACCTCACCATCTCGGCCCCCAACGCGATTTTCGTGCGCGGACGCGGCGTCGATGCCGAGCTCGGCGGCAATGTGCGGATCACCGGCACGACCCAGAACCCGGTCGTCAGCGGCGGTTTCGATCTGATTCGCGGCCGGCTTTCGATCCTCAACCGGCGGCTTGATTTCACGCAAGGGCGGATCACCTTCGGCGGCGCGCTGATCCCGATGATCGATCTGAGGGCCAACACCAATGCCGGCTCCACCGCGATCACCATCGCGCTTGAAGGCGTGGCCAATGACCCGCAGGTGAAGCTGAGCTCGACGCCGGCGCTGCCGGATGACGAGATCCTGGCGCAACTGCTGTTCAACCAGTCCTCATCGCAGCTCTCCGCGCTTCAGATCGCCCAGCTTGCCGATGCGGTCATTCAGTTGACCGGCGGGACCGATCAGTCGCTGTTCGGCTCGATCCG
>NZ_DEPM01000168.1:0-163 GCF_002358775.1 Martelella sp. UBA3392 | reverse complement strand
TCGGCTCGATCCGAGACGTGCTCGGCGTCGACAATCTCGACCTGACGACGGACTCCACCGGCAACACCGCCGTCAGCGTCGGAAAATACTTGAACAGCAACACCTATCTCGAGATCGAACAGAGCCGCGACACCGGCACAAGGGCGAGCATCAATATCGACAT
>NZ_DEPM01000131.1:0-8627 GCF_002358775.1 Martelella sp. UBA3392 | reverse complement strand
CGGCTCCGAGGGCATCCGAAACGCTGACGGGATAGAAAGCGCCTTGGCCCGTCCGCGGAATCTGGCTGCATACGGCACCCCGGACGCGTCAGATCTTGCCGCAGCCTATGCGTTTGGTCTCGCCAAGAACCATGGTTTTATGGATGGCAACAAGCGCACGGCCTGGATCGCGGCGCGTCTTTTCCTTGCTGACAACGGATACCGGCTTCGCTTCAAGCCTGTCGATGCAATTCAGTTGATGGAAGGTGTGGCTGGCGGCGTGATCGCGGAAGACGAACTCGCACGCTGGTTCAGGGATCGGCTGGTCGAAGGTTAGCCTGATTCATTTCGGTGGCCCTATTTATGTTTATTGGAAACGCCTGAGCAAGGTGGAATTGAAGTGCTATCCAGCGGTTGGCGTGACTACAGGTGGGATCGGCTTTATTTGGCTCTATCAGCCCTTGTTCCTCAATCCACGATATGGTTGAAGAATAGCTGCACCTTACACGAATGCTAGCGTCAAATGAATTTCCAGAAGGCACCCGAAACCCATTCCAGCCGCGAGGCACGGCAGACTTCTGGTGTTCAAACCCTGAGGCTGCCGTTCCTGGCGCGGATCACGGAGCTGGTCGCCGAACGGGGATTCGGTTTTGTAACCTGCGAGTCCATGCCGGAGGGGCTGTTCTTTCACGTCACGGCCAACAGCATGGGACGGCGCGACTTCATCGATGTGGAGGCGGAAGACCTGGTTCTTTGCCAGATCGGCACGCGCCCAAAGGAACCGGGGCGGCGTTGCGTGGTTCAGTGGGCACGGGTAGCCGATCTCGATTGGCTCGGTCAGCCACCGCCCAAAAGCCAGTCCGATCTGGATCTCTACCGGTCCCGTCTGTTCGAGCAGCGCTCGCTCCAGCAACTGCATCAGCAGATGGATGCGCAATGGTATGTGAAGCAGTGGGGTGGTAACGCTCCGACGGATCTGCAGGACCGCGTACTGGGCACGGAATGGGTCAACCGGATTGTCCCGCTCGATGCTGACGCTCTGCGGAGCGCCAGGGTCAGGGAGCATCTGCATGACAGCCGCTTCGACTTCAAGGAGACGGTCAATCCCGCAAGTCCCCATTGTTCCGTCGAAAATATGCTGGCGCGATTTTCACCCGAGCAGATGGCGGTCCTTGGTCCGCCCGAACGGACATGGCTTGACGCACCGCAACCGGAGCGGCAGGACAGTTTGCTCGCCGATGTCTCGCGCCGCGCGACAGCCAGGGAAGAGGAACGAAAAGCCGATATTCTGGAATGGGCGCTCCTCTATCATATCGACAACGGCAGTGAAGACAGGCTTGGCGATTGGCTCGCGGCCGATAGCGCCGATGAAGCCATTGCAGCGCAGCGTCTTTTGGATCGCGGAATTCCGCTTCCGGCCGTCATCTGGCAATGGATCATGGCTCTGGCCGAAGCGGGCCTGCTGGCGCAGGCCTATGTCGATCGGCTGGTCGACCACGACCCCACCGCGGCTACGATGCTTTTCGAACAACTTTCCGATGCCGTCCGGCATAGGGTTCAATCGGACTGGGAGCGCGAACCGGAGCGACTTCTCCAGGCGATCGAAAGACAGCCGGGATTGCAAGGCAAGATTGCCCGATCCCGTGCTCTTGCCGTCGACCTTGAAACCGACGGCGATCGAATCTGGGAAATCGGTTATTCAGGGGCGGGCGTTTCGGTTCGCGTGCATGACGAGGTCAAAAGAACCGACATCGAGGTCGCGCTCAAGGAGCTAGGCGCATGTATCGATGCATCGACGGTCGTCGTCGGACACAACATCCTGGCATGGGACTGGCCGCTTCTGGCGCCGCGCATGCCTTTGAGCGCAGAGCCGCTGATATGGGATACGCTGCTTGTCCAGTATCTGCTGGAGCCGCAGGCCACATCCCATGCGCTGGGCGGCTCGCATCACGCGGAGGCGGATGCGGAAACGAATATCGAGCTTTTCGTCCGGCAACTCGACAGATTGCCGTCCGCGCTTTCGGCGAAATTGTTTTCCCGGCAGTTTGACGGGACCGCGACCCTGCTGCGGGCGATTATCGATGCCGTGCCGCAAACAACGTCTCCGGCTCGGCCCTTTCCCGGTTTCCTGCACGATGAAGGTCGCGATCCCGCCCGGCTCCTGCTGCTGCCCGCGCATGAGCTGCGGGATTTCGACTGGGTTGCCGGGGTTGCGGTGGTTCAGGCCGACCTGCGTGAGCCGCTGCAAAGACCTTTCTGGCAGATCGATGCGGAATTTCTTGGTTCCGAACTGGCCGCCGGGCAGGCGGGAGACCCTTTCGCTGCTGTGCTTCTGGCTGTGTGCCAGCGCGCGGCGGAGGAGGGCGTGGCGGTGCGATACAACATGCTGCCTGCCTGGCTGGTGGACAAGAAGCGCGGGCTGGCGGAGGCCATCGAGCGGTCCTGCTTCGTTCCCGTTCAGGGCGGCAGAATCTCTATTGCGGCCTTTCCGCGCGCATCGGAATGGTGGGCGGCGCCAGAGACCCAGGAACTGCGGGCGGCTCTTGCCGATGGTCAGGCCCTTGTCGTGGACAGGGGTGCGCCGGTCGCGGATGTGGATATCCCGACCGGCCAGCAGGAGCGCGCGGCTCTGATGCGGATAGCGGAGCCGCATTGCGACAAATGGCTGTTTCGCGATCGCGCCGCCCAGATCCTCGATGTCGGCGGCGGCTGGCAGAGTTTCCGCACGGTTTTGGTTGCCGACGCGATCGCGCGGGTTGAACGTCCCGACCGCGCGGCGAAGGCGCGGCCCGTGCTTGCCACGAGGCAGTATCCCGCGCACTTCCCGGGTTCGGGAGATCAGGCGGGCTACTGGATCGGCGTGCTCGAGGCCTTTCGGGCATATGCGCGCGCCGACGCCGTTCCCATCCTGTTGGTGACCAGCACGGCGAGCGTCGCCTTGCTTGATATGCTGCGCACGGCGCTTTCAGAAGTAGGGCTCGGCGAGGAAAAGACGTCGTATCGCAGCCGCCGCGATCATCTCCTGCGCGCAGCAAGCCGCGGGCTGGCCATCGTCGATACGGTGGACCACTGGCGGGACTGGCATGCGCTGGCGCGCGACGATGATGTTTCGCTGCAACCGGTTGTGGACGCGCTGCCTCTGGAGGAGTGGTTCGCGCTTGCAGAGACTGCAATGGCCGAAGGCGAGGCCGAGGCGACCGGAACGGCAACGTCGTCCCTGGAGGCGGCGGTCGCAGTTTCCGATGGCGTTGTCCTTGAGCGGGCGTCTGAACTCATCGGCAAGTTTCTTGGCGCCTGGCTGCAACAATGCGGGCTGGATTCAAGCGCGCAACGGGCGGTCATTCTGGACCCGCGCGCATCGGCTGCGAGCCACCGGTTGCGCGCCTTCATGGAACTCAGCCCGCTGAACGGCACGCCATGGTCGGCCAACGAGGCGGAGCGGTTGCAATTAGTCTTCGAACCACTTCGGATCAGGCGGGAGGAGGCGCCATCCGATTTCGCGACCATGGAGCGCTTTCTGGTCAGAAACTGGCAGCCGGCGGACAACTCCAGGGGGGACTCCATCGTCGGCTTCAAACAGACGCAGGCGCTGGCGATGGAGGCCATTCGGACACGCGCCAATGATGTCATCGTGAGCCTGCCGACCGGCGAGGGCAAATCCGTATTGTTTCAGGTGCCGGCGCTCTGCAGGGGGCTGCGGAACCGCCGGCTCACGCTTGTCCTCTCACCGCTCAAGGCGCTGATGAGGGATCAGGTCGCCAGGTTGCACGAACAGGGTTTTGCCGATTCAGTCGACTATCTCAGCAGCGATCGGGCCAGTTTCGAACTGGCGGAAGTGCTGCAGGGCGTTCTCGACAATCGTATCGTGCTGCTCTACGTCGCCCCGGAACGGCTTCGCAACGCCGCATTCCTCGATGTGCTGCGCAGGCGGATAGAGGCCGATGGCGGCCTGGAATATGTTGTCTTCGACGAGGCGCATTGCATCAATCAATGGGGCTATGAATTCCGCCCCGACTATTTCTATTCCTTCTCTTATCTGATGAACAGCCTTCGCGGCGGCGGAAAGCAGGATGTAACGCCGTTCCTGTTGCTGTCGGCCACGCTTACGGCCTCGGACAAGAACAATATCGGCGACCTGCTCGCCAATCTGTCGCATGGCAATGCGGGCCTTCCCTTAAGCATCTGCGCCAACCCCGAGACGTCTGCTGGCCCATTGCGCTCGCATATTGAAATCGAGCCAGTGCGTGCACGAGGCAACCTTCTCGATAAGAGGGGATTCGATCAGGCCCTGGCAGAGCGTCTGCCTCACATTCTGGGCGTTATCCGCAAGGCCCGCGCCAATCGCGCTGAGACCGGGCAGCGCAGCGCGGTCATAATTTTCGTTACCCGCCGAACCCATGCCGATGATCTGGCAGCGCGTCTGACGCAAGTTTCCGGTTGCGATGTCGAGAGCTTTCATGCCGGGCTAGATGCCGCCACGCGCGATGACATCTATTCCCGTTTTCGGGATGGAGACCTCGATATCCTCGTTGCGACCAAGGCTTTCGGCATGGGCATGGATATTCCGGATATCCACTGGGTCATGCACCTTTCCCCGCCCGCCTATATCGAAGACTACCTGCAGGAAGTCGGGCGTATCGGTCGCGGCGTTGCGGAGCGCGAACGCGCAGGCCTCACCCAGCTCAATGCCGCGATGTTTTTCTCGCCCGCCGAATTCGAGACGATGCGCAGTCTTCGGGCTGTCAATGAACTCAGCGACAAGATGATCGACGAAACGGAGACGAATATCCTTGGCGTTGCCGAGACCATCGAGGGACAAAGGGTTGCCTTCGTACCTCATACCGGTTTCGGATCATATACCAGTGCGGCACAGATGCGCGCAAAAGCGACGAGCCTGCGCATGGCGCTTTTCTGGCTGGAAAAGGCCGGGCACCTTGTGCAGCTCGGTTCCGTCGCGGACCTTATTTCGATGGACCTGACGCCGGCGCGTCTTGCCGAGATAGCCGAGGAACAATCATCCTGCGGGGTCGTGGCGAAAGCGATCCTCTCGATCGCAGCAGCGCCGGAGGGTGATTTCAGACGTGCCGCGAATGCGGCAGGCGAGGGGGCCAGGGACGGCCTCATCGGCGGTTTCGTGAACTGGCTTTCCGATCTGATCGGCCTCAAGTTCGACAGGACTGCCTCTGCGCCCCAGGGGCGCCGCCTCGGCGCCGACGAGACCGCCGCCGTGATCAATATCTCCCAGATCCGCTCGCAATGCCGGCTCAAGAGCACCGATGAGACAATGGCCGTTCTGGCCGACCTGCAGCGGCGCGGCTGCCTCAAGATGAGATGGGCGCTCGATTTCGCGAAACGGCCGCTTCTGTCCGAGCCGGAACGGCAGATCGATGGATTGGTCTCAAGCGCCGGCAACGCCGTGCGCCGGGTTCTCAAGCGCCTTGAGCTGAACGGTCGCCTCGAATTCAATCCGCTGGACTATCTCGATCGTGAGGAATGGGGCATTCCTGATCTCAATGAAGACGAGGCGCGTTCGGAGAAGATGATAGCCGAGCGCGAAGCCCTTCTGCGCCGCTACCATCGGGCTTATCTGCAGGGTTTCAGAACTTTGGCGCGCGCCAGCGGAATACGCATGAAGCAGCTGGTGCGCCAGAACGAGGAAGCGGTGTTCTGGGTGGCCTCCATGCCGCCGTCCGTTCAGGGAAAGGCGAGCGCGCGCTGCAATGATCTTCTCTCGATGGCGCCGGCCCTGCTTGCCGTGTTCAAGGCGGCCAACGAAAAGGAACTCACGAATGTGGCAGTCCAGAGCCTGATCAGAAGGATCGAGGCGGCACATCCCAGAAAGACGTTCCGCATCGCCGATCTGGAAGCGCTTTTGCGCCTGTTCTCGGCGCTGAACCTGGTCAGCGCGCAGCCTGAACTCATACCGCTGTCTTATGTCCTGCATCTGACCGGCGCTCAAAAGGGGTTCAGCCGGCACCAGAAACTGGTCGAAGAGCTGAACGACGTGAATGCGTTTGCGGAAGCGAGAAGCTTTGCAATGGAGGTTTTCGCAAACCTGCCGCAACCTGTTCGCGGGGATTTTATCGGCCCCTATTTCGCGCAGGCCAACGGAACGGCACTGAAGGCATTTCTCGAAACCCAGCTAGGCGAAATCGAGGGCGAGGATAACGAGGTCGCCGCCTTTATCGCGGCAAAGCGCGACCAGTTGCGCGCGACCAGGGCGACCGAGTTTTTCGAGCGCTACAGACATGCGCAGGAGTCCGCCCAATGGCAGGCCATCAGCCATCCCTTCAACCGGCATCTGCTGGTCAATGCCGGCCCCGGCGCCGGAAAGACATCGGTTTTGGTCGCCCGCATCACCCATCTTATCCGTGAGCAGCGCATCAAGCCTTCCGCAATTATCGTGCTTGCCTTCAACCGGGCCGTCGTTTTCGAGATCAGGAAGAGGATCCGCGAGCTTTTCAAGGCGCTGGGCTATGCGGCCTATGCGTCGCAGGTGCGGGTCTTCACCTTCCACGCGCTGGCACGGCGCAGCATGGCCGATGCCGGAGATGACAGCGCTGCCTTCGACAACCTTCTGTCGCGCTTCGCCGCGAGGCTTCAGGCGGATGCTGCATTCCGGAAAAGCGTGGCGGGCGAATGCCGGAGCATTCTCGTCGACGAATTCCAGGATGTTACGGATGATGTCTATTCGATCATCCGTAACATCCACCTCGGCAGCGGCGAGCAGGCCGGCGTCATGGTGATCGGCGATGATGACCAGGATATTCTGAGATGGCAGCGCAAGGCGGGTACAGGCGAAAACGGAGCATTCGCGGAGGTCTATTTCCAGCGGTTCAGGGATGATTTCGGCGGCAGCGACCTTCGCGCGCTTGAACTTTGCGTCAATTTTCGCTCTGGTGCTGATATCGTGGCCATGAGCCAGAAGATGATCACGGCCTTTTTTGAAAGAAACCCGCAATCGAGCCGTCTGAAGACCACGCTTTTAAGACAGGCTGACACCGCCGGTACAGGATGCTGCGAGCGTATTGACGCCAGGGGTTGGGATTGGGGCCGGACTGCCAGCGCGGTGGTGGAGACCTGCATGCGATTGCACGCCCAGAACCCCGGTACGCTGGCCGTCCTTTGCCGTACGAATGACGAGGTCGCCGAAATCCACCGTCATCTTGCACCGCATTTCCCCGCTATTTCCGTCCAAAGCAGTGAAAACATGCATGTTGCCGATCTCAGGCATGTCGCGCTGTGGTGCGACTTTCTCGAGGCCGAGATCGCGAAAGATGACCGTACGCTGACGGCGAGCCTGCTGGAGGAGTTGAGCGGTTCCTTCCGGGGCCGGCAGGACATACCCGAAACGGATCATGCAAGCGCGGGGCGGGTCGAACTGGACGTGCTCTGGGAGCTTTGCCGCGAGGAGAGCGTATTCCCGCATTTGTCGACGCTGCTGCGTTTTATCAAAGGGTTGCAGCGCGATGAACTCCAGCGCCTCCTTGGTCAACGTCAGGGAGACAATGAGGTCGTCTTGTCGACGATCCACAAGGTCAAGGGGCTCGAGTTCCAGAATGTCGTTATCGCTCCGTCGCGTTCCTCTTTCGGCACGCAAAGCTGGTCCGATAGCGCTCGTGAGGGCGATGCCGCCGAAGAGGCGCGTTTGCTCTATGTCGCCTTGACCCGCGCAAAGACCCGGTTGGTCTATTTTGTCGGCGATCGCGAATTTGCCTGGGGGAGCGCGCCGCCACGCGCGATCGCGGGCGCTGCCGGCGAAGGCATGGTGCTAACCGGCGCCCACAAACAGGTGGATCTTGGCTGGGCAGCGCGTCGCAGCCGTTTCAACACCGATCCCGATGAATGTCAGGCCTATATCGAGCGGAATGTCAGGGTTGGCGATCAGCTCTTGCTGGCCGGGGTCGGGAGTCGATCGAACATGGCGCTCATTCATTGTGATGAAACAGGCGCAAGGCGTCAGATCGGCTGTATCGCGAACAATTTCGGCGCCGGCAATCATACGTCGGAGCTGACGGTGAGCGCTGTGGTGCGTTACCCGGTCGATGAGAGAAGCCTCGATGTTACCGGGAGCCTCGTTGCCGCTCGCGGATGGGGATATGTGGTTCTGGTCGCAGGCAGGCTGCGATAGGAACCGGTCTGGGGGTTGAAAATGTTTCTGCCGATTGACGGTTTGATCGCTATGGAATCCGCGATCTGGCCGGTCCGAAATTGCGAGTTGCTCCTGATCCGGGCGAGAAGGAAAAGCTAGATGCGGAATGACATGGCATTCGCCGTCCTGAAGAGCAAACAACGCGCGTTGCGTGAAGGTTTTCCTGAAACGATGGGATTGCGGGTTCATCGCGCGATCAGCTGGGTCGGGCGGGCGGAAGATTGCGCTGACGACGATGATGCGTGCTTCATATTCCTGTGGATTGCCTTCAACGCTGCTTATGCCGATGAACACGAGTTTCAGGCCGGCTCCTACAGCGAACGTGCGGAGTTCCTTGGCTATTTCGGGCGCCTTGTTGCGCTGGATGTCGATCACCGCATCTATAGGGCCCTTTGGCAGAGGTTCTCGGGTCCTGTCCGGCTGCTGCTGGAAAACCGCTATGTTTTCAATCCGTTCTGGCAGTATCACAACGGCATTGACGGATTTAATGATCGGG
>NZ_DEPM01000017.1:9431-9564 GCF_002358775.1 Martelella sp. UBA3392 | reverse complement strand
AATCCGGCCAGGTTGCGACCGAGCTGAAGCGAATCCTGCCGGATGCGGTGTTCCTGTCGCGGCAGGAGGCCGATCTGTCGAACCCCGCCGCCTGCGCCGCAGCAATTACCGAGCGCAGGCCTGCCGCCGTCAT
>NZ_DEPM01000017.1:0-9165 GCF_002358775.1 Martelella sp. UBA3392 | reverse complement strand
TGGCGAACCCTGCCGCCTGCGCCGCCGCAATTAAGGAGCACAGACCTGCCGCCGTCATAAACGCAGCCGCCTATACCGCGGTGGACAAAGCCGAGAGCGACGAGGAGACGGCGCTGAACGTCAACGCCACGGCGCCCGGCGCGATGGCGCGCGCGGCAGCGGGGCTCGGCATTCCGTTTGTTCACATTTCGACCGATTACGTTTTCGCCGGCACGGGCGAGAAGCCGTTTTCGCCGGACGATCCGACGGCGCCGCTCGGCGCCTATGGCCGCACCAAGCTTGCCGGCGAACAGCTTGTGGCGCGGGCGGGCGGCCCGTTCGCCATCCTGCGCACAAGCTGGGTGTTTTCCGCCCATGGCGGCAATTTCGTCAAGACCATGCTGCGGCTCGCCGAAAGCCGCGTCAGCCTGACCATCGTCGCCGATCAGGTCGGCGGGCCGACCTCGGCGCGGGCGATCGCGTTTGCCTGCAAGGTGATGGCGGAGCAGCTGATCAAGGACCCGGCCAAGTCCGGCATCTATCATTTCTCCGGCGCGCCGGATACGAGCTGGGCCGGTTTCGCGCGCGCGATCTTCGAAATGGCGGGCAGGGCAGTCACGGTCACGGATATTCCGACCTCGGATTATCCGACGCCGGCCAAGCGACCGTTGAATTCCCGGCTCGATTGTTCGGCGCTGTCCGCCTTTGGTCTCGCGCGACCGGACTGGCGGGCGGATCTCGCGCAAGTGTTGACTGAACTGGGGGCAATATCATGAAGCCACGCAAAGGCATTATTCTGGCCGGCGGGTCGGGCACGCGGCTTTATCCGCTGACGATGGCGGTTTCGAAGCAATTGATGCCGATCTACGACAAGCCGATGATCTATTATCCGCTGTCGGTGCTGATGTTGACGGGCATCCGCGAGATCGCAATCATCACCACGCCGGACGATCAGGACCAGTTCAAGCGGCTTCTGGGTGACGGCAGCCAGTGGGGCCTGAGCCTCACCTTCATTACCCAGCCCTCGCCGGACGGACTTGCGCAGGCCTATATTCTGGCGGAAGAATTCCTCGATGGCGCGCCGTCGGCGATGACGCTCGGCGACAACATCTTCTTCGGTCATGGCCTGCCGGAACTGCTGGCCGCGGCCGATGCCAAGACATCCGGCGGCACGGTGTTCGGCTATCACGTCGCCGACCCCGAGCGCTACGGCGTGGTCGCCTTCGACAAGGACGGCAAGGCGAGCCAGATCATCGAGAAGCCGGAGGTGCCGCCGTCGCATTATGCCGTTACGGGGCTTTATTTTCTCGATGGCGAGGCGCCGGAACGCGCCCGCGCGGTCAAGCCATCGCCGCGCGGCGAGCTCGAGATCGTGACGCTGCTGGAGAGCTATCTGCACGAGGGCAAGCTGGCGGTGGAACGAATGGGGCGCGGCTTCGCATGGCTCGATACCGGGACTCATTCGAGCCTGCTCGATGCCGGCAATTTCGTGCGCACGCTTTCGGTGCGTCAAGGCATGCAGTCCGGCTGTCCGGAAGAGATCGCTTATCGCAACGGCTGGATCGATGGGGAAATGCTGCGCCAGCACGCCGAAACCTTCCGCAAGACCGACTATGGAAGATATCTTTTCGAATTGCTGACAGCGGAGCATCAGCTCGGCTGATCCGCGCTCACCTTGAGCGAAAAAAAAGACCCGGGCCTGGGCCCGGGTCGCTGAGGCCATCCTGCTGACAGATGACCACATTTGGAAGGACCTCCCTCAGGCGGCCTTGCGCGGATGGCGGCCTTCTTCGACCTCCTCGACGATCTTGTCCACGAAGGCCGGCAGGTCCTTGGGGTTGCGCGAGGTAATGATGCCGTTGTCGGTCACCACCTCGCGGTCGACCCAGTTGGCGCCCGCATTCTTCATGTCGGTGCGGATCGAGGGATAGGAGGTCGCCTCGCGGCCCTTCAGCACGTCAGCTTCGACCAGCATCCAGGGTCCGTGGCAGATCGCGGCAACGATGCGGCCGGTGCTGACGAATTCCTTCACGATCGCGACAGCCTTCTCGCTGGTGCGCAACACATCCGGGTTGATCTGGCCGCCCGGCAGCACGATCGCGTCATAATCGGCGACATTGACGTCATCCACCGTCAGGTCGGCGTCGACGCTGTCGCCCCAGTCCTTCTCGTCCCAGCTCTTGATCGGGCCCTTTTCGAGAGAAGCGATGGTCACGGATGCCCCTTTCTGCTTCAGGCTATCGAGCGGCACGCGCAGTTCGGAGCGTTCATAACCATTGGTGGCCAGAATAAGAATCTTGGATTGCGTAATGCCAGGCATGGTGGCCTCCTGTGTTGTTTCGCGTTCAAGGCGGCGGCCCTTCCGGGCTTTGCCATCTGCCGGGTAAACGCCTCAAAGGCGCGGGCGTTCCAAACTTTCGATGCGCCGCGCAATGGTTCGGCGCGGGAAAACGGAACGGCCCTCTGCCGGTTTTTTGGCTCTGGAATTAACCAGGATGCCGAAGGCGGCTTGTTGGCGGGGCGTTAACCTCGGTCAATGCGATGCCGCGGGAATTCGGCTCAGGTCCATTTCGAAAGGACCCTTCAGGGCGCAAGCCGGGGGAGCTCTCTTGTCAGCCGGAGGACCGCACATGACCGATCAGACCACGCCGCCGGGCGAACCGGCGCCAGAGCTTACATCCCGTTTTCCGACAGCCTATACGATCCTGTTTCTTCTGATCGTGCTGGTCGCGGCGCTGACCTGGATCATTCCGGCCGGCCAGTATGACCGGGTGATGAATGAGGAGGTCGGGCGCGAAATCGCCGTCGCCGGCACCTATCACGAGGTCGATCCGAACCCGCAGGGCTTCGTCGACGTGATGCTGGCGCCGATTGCCGGGTTCTACAATCCCGACAGCTATGTGGCAAACGCCATCGACGTGGCGCTGTTCGTCCTGTTTCTCGGCGGCTTCCTCGGCGTGGTGAATGCCACCGGCGCGATCGACAAGGGGATCAAGGCGGCGATGTTCGACATGAGAGGACACCAGATATGGATCATTCCGATCATGATGGGTCTTTTCGCGTTGGGGGGCACCACCTATGGCATGGCCGAGGAGACGCTGGCCTTCTATGCCATCCTGATCCCGGTCATGATCGCCGCTGGCTACGACGCCGTGACGGGGGTCGCGATCATCCTGATCGGCGCGGGCATCGGCGTGCTCGGATCGACGATCAACCCCTTCGCCACCGTGATTGCCTCCAATGCGGCAAGCATTCCCTTCACCGACGGGTTGATCCTGCGGCTGGTGCTACTGCTCGGCGGTCTGGCGATCTGCGCGGCCTATGTCATGCGCTATGCCCATCGGGTCAGGACCGATCCGTCGCGCTCGGTCGTCGCCAAACAGCTTGAAGCGCATAAAAAGCTCTTTCTTCAGGACAGGTCCGGGGAAGAGACCGAGGCGAAGCTGAGCGGCATCCAGAAACTCGTTCTGGTGATTTTCGCCGCCACCTTCGCGGTGATGATCTGGGGCGTATCCAGCCAGGGCTGGTGGATGGCGCGGATGAGCGCGCTGTTCCTCGGTTCGGCCATCGTCATCGGACTGATCTCGCGGCAGGGCGAAAAGCAACTCACCGGTAATTTCGTTGACGGCGCGCGCGATCTTCTGGGCGTGGCGCTTGTGGTCGGGCTGGCGCGCGGCATCGTCGTCATCATGGAAAACGGGCTGATCGCCGACACGATCCTGCACGGCGCCGAACAGACGCTTGGCGGGCTCGGCGAGCTGGCCTTTATCAATGTGATGTTCTGGATCGAGCTCGGCATGAGCTTCTTCGTCCCGTCATCATCGGGTCTGGCGGTGCTGTCGATGCCCATTCTGGCGCCGCTTTCCGACTTTGCCGGCGTCGGCCGCGACCTTGTGGTCACGGCCTATCAGTCCGCAAACGGGCTGGTGAACCTGATCAACCCGACCTTCGCGGTGGTCATCGGCGGGCTTGCCATCGGGCGGGTGTCCTATGACCGCTGGATCGTCTTCATCTGGCCGCTGATGCTGATTCTGCTGATCTTCATCTCGGTCGTGCTGAGTATCGGCGCATTGTTTTGAAAGAGAGGTCGCTCATGACCAAGCATGAATTAGGGGTCCATTCCGAAAGCGGCCGGTTGCGGCAGGTCATCGTCTGCCGCCCCGGCCTGGCGCACCGCCGGCTCACGCCCGACAATTGCGAGCAATTGCTTTTCGACGACGTGTTCTGGGTCAAACAGGCGCAGAAGGATCACGACGCCTTTGGCGAGGCGATGCGCAATGAGGGCGTCGAGGTGCTGGAAACCGGCGCGATGCTGGCCGAGGTTCTGGACAATTCCGAGGCTCGCAAATGGGTGCTCGATCACCGTATTTCGGCCCAGCATGTCGGCATCGGCATGCAGAAGGAACTGCGGGGCTGGATGGACACGCTGCCTGGTGCCACGCTGGCCGAATATCTGATCGGCGGGCTGACGGTCGCCGATCTGCCGTTTGCCGCCGATGGCATGTTCGGCAGCTATCTCGGCTATCACGGCTTCATCCTGCCGCCGCTGCCGAATTTCCTTTTCACCCGTGACAATTCGGCCTGGATCTATGGCGGCGTCACGCTGAACCCGATGTACTGGCAGGCGCGCCGCCCCGAGACCCTGCTCACCGCTGCGATCTACCGGTACCACCCGAAATTCGCGGGCAAGGTCGAGGTGATCTGGGGCGATCCGCTGGCCGATCACGGGCTTGCAACGCTTGAAGGCGGCGACCAGATGCCGGTCGGCAACGGCCTGGTTCTGGTCGGCATGGGCGAGCGCACCTCGCCGCAGGCCGTCGGGCTTCTGGCCGAGGCGCTGTTCAGCCAGGGCCGCGCCGAACGGGTGATCGCCTGCCAGATGCCGAAGGAACGCTCCGCGATGCATCTCGACACGGTCTTCACCTTCTGCGGCGGCGATGTCGTGACCAGCTTCAAGGAAGTTGCGGAAGAAATGACTTGCTACGACCTGCATCCCGGCGAGGGCGGCAAGCCGATCGACATGCGCCACGACACCCGCCCGCTGTTCGAGGTCGTGGCCGATGCGATGGGCTTCAAGCGACTGAAGGTCATTCCCACCGGCGGCAGCGATCCATTCGAACAGTCGCGCGAGCAGTGGAACGACGGCAACAATGTGCTGGCGCTGCGGCCCGGCGTGGTGATGGGCTATGACCGCAACGACGATACCAATGCGGCGCTGCGCGCCGAAGGCATCGAGGTGATCGAACTGCCCGGCGCGGAGCTCGGGCGCGGGCGCGGCGGCAGCCGCTGCATGTCCTGCCCGACGATGCGCGATCCGGCCTGAGGAGATAAACCATGGCTTACAATCTGAAGAACCGCCATTTCCTGACCCTGCGCGATTTCACGCCGCAGGAGATCGCCTTCCTTCTGAAGCTCGCGGCCGATCTGAAGACCGCGAAATATGCAGGCACCGAGGTGCCGACGCTCAAGGGCAAGGAAATCGCGCTGATCTTCGAGAAGGACAGCACCCGCACCCGCGTCGGCTTCGAGGTGGCGGCCCATGATCAGGGCGCGACGGTCACCTATCTCGGCCCGTCCGGCAATCACATGGGCCACAAGGAAACCATCAAGGACACCGCACGCGTGCTCGGCCGCGTCTATGATGCGATCGAGTATCGCGGCTTCGGGCAGGAGGTGGTGCAGACGCTCGCCAAATGGTCCGGCGTGCCGGTCTATAACGGGCTGACGGACGAGTTCCACCCGACGCAGATTCTTGCCGATTTCCTGACCATGCAGGAGCACGCCGAAAAGCCGTTGCATCAAGTCTCCTATTGCTTCCTTGGCGACGCCGGCAACAATATGGGTGACAGCCTGCTGATCGGCGGGGCCAAGATGGGCATGGATGTGCGGCTTTGCGCGCCGGAAAGCCTGTGGCCGACGGCGGCGATCCGCAAGGAGGCCGAAGAGATCGCGGCAGCGACCGGCGCGCGGATCATGCTGACGCAGGACGTGGACGAGGCCGTGAAGGGCGCAGATTTCCTCTACACCGATGTCTGGGTCTCCATGGGCGAAGCCAAGGAGAAATGGGCCGAGCGCATCGACCTCCTCAAGCCCTATCAGGTCACGCGCGCGGTGATGGAAAAGACCGGCAATCCGCGCACGAAATTCATGCATTGCCTGCCCGCCTTCCACAATACCGATACCAGCGTCGGCAAGGAAATACAGGAGCAGTTTGGCCTCGATGCGATGGAGGTGACGGAAGAGGTGTTCGAAAGTCCTGCCTCGATCGTGTTCGATCAGGCGGAAAACCGGATGCACACCATCAAGGCGGTTCTCGTCGCCACGCTGGGAGGCTGACCATGCTTGTCGTGGCCGCACTGGGCGGCAATGCCCTGCTGAAGCGTGGAGAGCCGCTGACGGCGGAAAACCAGCGCGCCAATGTCCGCGATGCGGCGCAGGCGCTGGCCCGCATCGTCAAGGCCGGTCACCGTCTGGTCGTCACCCATGGCAACGGCCCGCAGGTGGGCCTTCTGGCGCTACAGGGCGCGGCCTACAAGCCGGACGAGGCCTATCCGCTGGATGTGCTCGGTGCGGAAACCGGCGGCATGATCGGCTATATGATCGAGCAGGAGCTTGAAAACGCGCTCGATCATGCCCAGCCGGTCGCCACGCTTTTGACGCAGGTCGTCGTGGACGCACGCGACCCGGCTTTCGGCAAGCCGACGAAATTTATCGGGCCGGTCTATGAGCGCGAGGAGGCCGAGGCGCGCGCCAAGGCGGCGGGCTGGGCCATCGCCGCGGATGGCGACAAGTGGCGGCGGGTGGTGCCTTCGCCCGCGCCGCAGGAGATTCCGGATATACGTGTGCTGCGGCTGCTGCTGGATCAGGGCGTGATCGTGATCTGCACCGGCGGCGGCGGTATTCCGGTGCTGCGCCTGCCCGATGGCAGCATGACGGGCATCGAGGCAGTGATCGACAAGGACGCCGCCAGCGCCCTTCTGGCGCGGCAACTCGGCGCCGATGCCCTGCTGCTGCTGACCGACGTGGACGCCGTCTATCGCGGTTTCGGCACCCCGGACGAGGCGGCGATTGCGGAACTTACGCCCGAGGAAGCCCGTGCACTCGATTTGCCGGCCGGGTCGATGGGGCCGAAGATCAGGGCCGCAGCGGAATTCGCAAGCCATGGCGGACTGGCCGGGATCGGCCGGCTCGATCAGGCCACCGCCATTCTGGAAAAGCGGGCCGGGACCCGCATCGTCACAGATGGAAGATAAGGAAGGAAAGACCATGCCTCGCTTGAAGGACAAGATCGCGCTCATTACCGGCGGCGCCGCCGGGATCGGGCTTGAGACCGCCCGGCTCTTCCTGCAGGAGGGCGCGCGCGTGGCGCTGGTCGACCTGCGCGAGGAGGATCTGAAGACGGCGGCCGAAAGTCTCGGCTCGTCCGATGTTCTGACGGTAGCGGCCGACGTCTCCTCGCCGGAGGACAGCGCGCGCTACGTCCGCGAAACCGTGGAGCGGTTCGGCCGCATCGACATTTTCTTCAACAATGCCGGGATCGAGGGCAAGGTCGCTCCGCTGACCGAGCAGAAGATCGAGGATTTCGACCGGGTGATCGCCGTCAATGTGCGCGGTCCCTTCCTGGGCCTGCAACATGTTCTGCCGGTGATGATCGAGCAGAAATCCGGTAGCATCATCAACATGTCGTCGATTGCCGGCTTGAAGGGCAGCCCCAATGTCGCCCCCTACATCACCTCGAAACATGCGGTGGTTGGCCTGACGCGCGCGGCCGCGGTCGAGGCGGCGGCCAATGTGCGGGTCAATTCCGTGCATCCCTCGCCGGTCAACACGCGCATGATGCGCTCGCTCGAAGACGGGTTCAGCCCCGGCCATGGCGAGGAGATCAAGAATCAGCTTGCCTCCACCATTCCTTTGGGCCGTTATGGTGAAAGCAGCGACATCGCCAATCTCGTGCTGTTCCTTGCTTCCGATGAATCCGCCTTCATCACCGGCGCGCAATATCCGGTGGACGGAGGCATGGCCGCAACGTGATGACCGAACGTCGCCCGGGAGAGCGCCCATGCAGGATGTAACGGCGGATGAAGGCGTCCTGGATGCCGGAGAAGCCCGCGGGACCGTCGTGGCGATCCGGGGCGGGATCATCGATGTGGCGTTTTCGGACAGGGTTCCGGGCATCAACAGTCTTCTTATGGCCGGTGATATTCCGATGGAGGTCGCTTCCTTGGTGGGTGAACGCACCGTGCGCTGCATTGCGCTCGGCGTCGTCGGCGGCTTGGCACTCGGCGCCGAGGTTACCGATACCGGCGGCGACATCGCCGTTCCGGTGGGCGAGGCGGTTCTGGGGCGGATGCTCGACATGTTCGGCAGGCCGCTCGATGGCCTGCCCGCGCCCGAGGCCGAGGATCGCCGTTCGATTCACGCCGCGCCGCCGCATTTGTCGGACCGGGTGCTGCGCGCCGAGGTGCTGGAAACCGGCATCAAGGCGATCGACCTGCTTTCCCCCATCGAACGCGGCGGCAAGACCGGGCTTTTCGGCGGCGCGGGTGTCGGCAAGACAGTTCTCCTGAGCGAGCTCATCCACAACACGGTCGAGCATCATCACGGCGTCAGCCTGTTCTGCGGCATCGGCGAACGCTCGCGCGAGGCCGAGGAACTCTGGCGCGAGATGGGCGAGGCCGGCGTTCGCGACAAGATGGTGATGTTGTTCGGCCAGATGAACGAGCCCCCGGGCGTGCGTTATCTCGTCGGCAAATCCGCCCTGACGATGGCCGAATATTTCCGCGATACGCGGGGCCAGGACGTGCTGGTGCTGATCGACAACATCTTCCGCTTCGTGCAGGCGGGCTCGGAACTCTCCGGGCTTTTGGGCCGGATGCCGAGCCGCGTGGGCTATCAGCCGACGCTGGCGACGGAGCTGGCGGAGCTGGAGGAGCGGATTTCCTCGACCCGCAAGGGCGCGATCACCTCGATCCAGGCGGTCTATGTCCCGGCCGACGATTTCACCGATCCGGCCGCCGCGCACGTCTTCTCGCATCTTTCCGCCTCGGTTGTGCTGTCGCGCAAGCGCGCGAGCGAGGGGCTTTATCCGGCGGTCGATCCGCTGGCCTCCACCTCTGTCATGCTGACGCCGAACGTGGTGGGGCAGCGCCATTACGATGTCGCCCGCGCGGTGCGCCGGACGCTCGC
>NZ_DEPM01000025.1:0-3677 GCF_002358775.1 Martelella sp. UBA3392 | reverse complement strand
ACCACCTGCGTCAGCGCGGAAGTGACGCTTGCCATCGCGTCGGCCACCACGCGGGCCCATCTGCAAACCCATGGGAGGGCGATGCCATGAGCGCCGCACGGATTTCGCTCAAGGCGATCGCGTTTCGGACCCGGCCGGTCCGGTTCCGCCTGCCGTTCCATTTCGGCAATACCGTTGTCACGGAAACCGATCAGGGCTTCGTTTCGGTGACTGTCGAAGTGGATGGACAGATAGCGGAGGGCCACGCGGCCCAGCTCATGGTGCCGCGCTGGTTCGACAAGCGTGCAAGCCGCTCGAATGAGGACACCGTCGCCGATCTGAAGCGCTCGCTGGAGTTCGCCTGTCGATCGGCCGAGGACATCGCGTCCGAAACCATCGCCGCCGTCACGACCCGCCTGCGCCGGGACGTCGAGGCCGCCATGCCGGAGGGCACGCCAAGGCTTGCCGCCCATTTCGGCCCGGCGCTCGTGGAAATGGCGTTGATCTACGCGGTCTGCTTTGTGCGCGACCTCAATTTCCCGCAGGCGGTGAGGGCCGACCTGTTCGGCGTCAGTGCATTCGCCGCGCCCGATATTTCTGCTGCCGCCATCACCGGCGCGCTTGCCGGGATCACGCCGCTGCCGGCGATCGCGCCGCGCCAGACCGTCGGTTTCGACGCGCCGATATTTTCGGGCGAGGCGGA
This sequence comes from Martelella sp. UBA3392, assembly GCF_002358775.1. NCBI lineage: Bacteria > Pseudomonadati > Pseudomonadota > Alphaproteobacteria > Hyphomicrobiales > Aurantimonadaceae > Martelella > Martelella sp. UBA3392. The sequence goes on along the minus strand of NZ_DEPM01000025.1, from coordinate 2,995 downwards.
CCCGGAGAGGGCCGATGACGGGCTGCCGGTGAGCCTTGAGGCGATCATCCGCGCCACCGGTATCCGCGCCTTCAAGATCAAGCTCAAGGGCGAGCCGGATGCCGATATCGACCGGCTGGCGCATATTGCCACGCTTGTCGACCAGATGGACAATTACCGCGTCACGCTGGACGCCAACGAGCAGTATCTGCCCGACCGTTTCGCCGCCTTTCTCGACCGCCTGCAGGGCGATCCAAGGCTCTCGCGATTGCGCAATTCGATCGCCTTTATCGAGCAGCCGTTCGCCCGCGAGACCGCGCTGACGCTTGAGATCACGCCGGCGCTTTCCGTTTTCCCGCTGATCATCGACGAGAGCGACGACCACGACGATGCCTTCGCCACCGCGATTGCCCATGGCTGGTCCGGCACCTCGATCAAGAGCTGCAAGGGCGTGCTGCGCGCGCTCCTGAACTATGCCCGGATGGTCGATGGCCGCGCCCGCGGAAAACGCCTGTTCATCTCGGCGGAAGACCTGACCTGCCAGCCCGGTCTCTGCTGGCAGCAGGATACGCTGGTGGCGGCAACGCTCGGCTGCCGCGATGTGGAGCGCAACGGCCACCATTTCGGCGGGGGTCTGCAGGGCTATGACGATCTCGAAAAGGCACGCTTCCTCGCCGCCCATCCCGATCTCTACCGCAGGAATGACGGCCGGATCGACCTGCGCATCGAGGATGGCACGGTCGCCATCGGCTCGCTGTTCGGCCCGGGATTCGGACGTTAACCGCCCGACGTCGCTGTTGGGAACCTGAATCCGGTGCCAGCGATCGCCACGTTGGGGCGCTTCCGCCTACCACGGAACCGCCGAGACGCCCCATTCATTTGCTTTAGCGCATTTTCGCAGTCATCAGTTGACCTCAACTGACTGCGTCCCTACCGCTTCGGCCTAACCGCCCAAGGGATGCTCCAAGCCGCTTTGCAACAGTCAGGGGCTCGATGGACCGCGCCCCACGCAACAGCTTTGCCGCTATTCTTTCCTGCAAAAAGCGCCGTGGAGCGCGTTGATCACGGTCAACACCTCGGGACGGGTGATGGCGTAGTATACCGTGGTGCCCTCTCGCCGGGATTCGACAAGGCCGTCGGCCCTGAGCCGCATGAGTTGCTGCGACATCGGCACCTGTTCGATGCCGAGTTCCCGGCGCAGTTCGGCGACCGATTTCTCGCCATCGACAAGGGCGCACAGCACCAGCAGCCTTTGCGGATGGGAAAGACTGCTCATCAGTTCGGCGGCCGCTTCGGCGGCGGGGATCATCTCTGTGACATTCATGTTCTTGAATTTAATATTTTTGAATGTTATATGCAAGCCATGCGATTACGTTGTCGCGTGAACGGCGTTGAACCGGGAAGTTCCAACCGCGTCGTCCATTGCAACATATTGATCCAACAGAAGGAATGGTCAAATGACGCTCGATCGTGCCGTGATGATGTTCGCGGGTTTCATGGTTCTTATCTCCCTGGCGCTCGGCTTTTATGTCTCGCCGTGGTGGTTCCTGCTCAATGCCTTTGTCGGTCTGAACCTGATCCAGGCATCGGTGACAGGTTTCTGTCCTGCTGCAATTGTGTTCCGGAAGCTCGGAGTCAAGTCGGGTTCGGCGTTCGAATAACCGCGCCAGCCTCGTTATCACACATTTATCCCGGGCGCAGAGGTTAAACTCTGCCGCCGGGAGGAGCTTTGGTCCCATGCTACAAGCCGTTTTCCGATTGACCGCCGCCCTTGCCGTGACGACGCCGCTTGTCGTATCGGCCGCGGCTGCCGCCGAATTTACCGTCGAACCCGTGACCGTGACCGAGATGAAGGCCGTTTTCGGCCGGGTGGAAAGCCGGATCGTGGTGCCGGCGCGCGCCCGGATCGGCGGCGTTGTCGAGGATGTTCGGGTCGGCGAGGGCGATAATGTCGCCAAGGGCGACACCATCGCGGTGATCGTCGACGACAAGATCGCGCTCGAACTCAAGGCCGCCGATGCGAGGCTCGAGGCTTTGAATTCGCAGCTCGCGAACGCACGCACCGAACTCGATCGCGCCCAGCAGTTGCGCACGTCCGGCTCCGGCACCCAGGCCCGTCTCGACCAGGCCACGATGCAGTTCGACGTCGCCACCAATCAGGTTGCCGCCGCGATTGCCGAAAAGGCGGTCGTCGAGCAGCGCGCCAAGGAGGGCGAGGTCCTTGCGCCGGCGACCGGCCGGGTGCTGACCGTGCCGGTAACGCTGGGTTCGGTCGTGATGGCGGGCGAGAATGTCGCCCGGGTCGCGCCGGGGCCGTATTACCTGCGCCTGTCGCTGCCGGAGCGCCATGCCGCCGAAATCGTTGAAGGCGCCGAGGTGCAGGTCGGCGAACGCGGTCTTGTGCGCGGGGCAGGCGAACTGCCGGCCGTCAGCACCGGGCGCATCAGCAAGGTCTATCCGGAAATCGCCGATGGTCGCGTGATCGCCGATGTCGAGATCGAGAGCGTCGGCGATTATTTCGTCAACGAGCGCACGCTGGTGTCGATCCCGGTCGGCAAGCGGGCAGCCCTCGTCGTGCCCCCGGAAGCCGTCAAGACCGTGCACGGCGTCGACTATGTGCGGATCGCGACAGCGGACGGCGAAATGGATGTCGCGGTCGTTCTCGGCGAGATCGTGCGCGACGATGACGGGGAACGGATCGAGGTCCTGTCCGGCCTGCGCGCCGGTGATCGGGTTGTGCTGCCATGAAGCTCGGTATCGCAGGCGGGCTCACCCGCACCTTCATCACGTCGCCGCTCACGCCGCTCTTGCTGCTGGCCGCGATTGCGCTTGGCCTGATCGCGCTCGTCTCGCTGCCGCGCGAGGAGGAGCCGCAGATCTCGGTGCCGATGGTCGACATTCATGTCAACGCCAACGGGCTGAAGGCCGAGGACGCCGTCAAGCTGGTCACCGAACCGCTGGAAACCATCGTCAAGAGCATTGACGGCGTCGAGCATGTCTATTCGCAGACGGATGA
>NZ_DEPM01000215.1:15040-17115 GCF_002358775.1 Martelella sp. UBA3392 | reverse complement strand
GAATCGTTCGACGAAAATTTGGAGTATTCATTCTATGTCCTCCGATCATCATGAGAACCATAGAAAGCGATAGAAGCTGAATGTGAAAAGTCCTTGCAGGCGCTTGTGCGGTAATATCGCGCTATGTCGTGCAAATCGGATTGGTCTTGGAAGAAACGCCTCCCATAACCGTCCACGCAGTTATGCAGCCCGCCTGTCACGTTCCCAGTCGTCTTCTCGATCGTATGATGTTCAATCAATTCGTTCTCGAAAGGTCGAGGGGCTTTGATTGCTCGGCAGAGACCGGTCGCGAAAGGAAGCCATCAATCAACGTCAGAATTATTCCAACAAAAAGCCCCGTACCCAACACCAATATGAGGGAAATATTGTCGCCGCGATCGATTGAACGTATTGCTGCCGGGAGGACTGCAAAAATTGTCACGTTATTTAGCGTTTCAGCAAAAGCAAGTACCATGCCTTTGCTATGCCCAGATCGCTCTGCCAATATCGTTGTGCTACTTGGCGCGCCGGCGCCGAGTGCAAATCCCCATAGGACTAGGCAAGTTACGGCCCCGATGAAAGGGAGAGCGATTGTGGTGAAGGCTGCGATCGACAGCGCAAGTAATGCAGTTATCGCGATGAGTGATATTTCTTCTCTGCCGCACATGCGGCGTATCCAGCCCGCAGAAAGATTTCCGATGCCCAAACCGAAACCAAACGCGGTAACCGTGACGCCAATTTCGGCCGTGTTCAAGTTGTAGCGTTGCTTGAGCATCTCCCCCGAGAGTAGGAAAGCGGCCACGCCTGTCCCATTCCAGGCGCCCTTGGCTATCAGCGGTCGCATTACATTCCATTTCTTCATCCAATGAAAATGCACTGCAGTTCTGGCGAATGAGGGTGAATAATTACCGGGGGTCGTTCTGGAGCCGATAATGAACGCCAACACGCATCCGCTTGCGCTCGTGAGAAAAGGCAGTCGCCAACCAACCCATTCGGTGAGCACGCCTGCGAGGGCTGGACCCAGCGCAATGCCGAACGTCATTCCAAGCATGACGCGTCCCATCGCACCAGCCTGCCTTTCCCTGGGGACGATTTCGGAAACCAGGGCGAACGCCGTTGGAATGATTACAGCAGACGCTAGCCCACCGAAGACTCTAAGAACCATTGCAATTTCGATAGTCGGCGAAAATGCAATTCCTATTCCATCGATAGCAAAGGCCAGAAGAGCAAAGAGTAGGAAACGAACACGGTCGATACGGTCTGAAAGATATCCCAGAATAGGAGCCGCCAAAGCGTAAGTGAAGGCGTAGCCGGAGATTAGCCACGAGGCGCGAGCCGGAGACGTGCGGAATGCCTCAGCTAACGGTCCAAGCATCGCCGAAAGCATGAACTCGCTTGCGCCGACGAAAAAAACCGCCAAGGCTAGGATAGCGAGAAAGGGTCTATGCTGGTTGGAGCTTTCCGACGTCTTTTCTGATGTCGTTACCATTGATCTTCTGCTCTCTTTGAAGCTGTTTCAGACAAAAATACGTCTTCGCGATCGCGATCGCGTTTGGGCGGGATGAATGGACGGGAGGAGAGGCCGAGAGAGGGATCTCGCGACAAGGCCAGATGGATCAATATCCTATCTGGATCGGCTCAGAAATGTTTGTGAGTATATCGATGAAAAGCAGCTCAAAATTAGCTGCCCACGCTGGTATGCGCTCCGATACAAGTCTTCGTATAAGTCGACCTTAGTGCTGCTGTCAACGTGCTGAGGTCGGAACAGTGATCGGGACCGGGCCTTCTCTTGGGGTTGCTTGCCGCCAGAATGGACGACTTTAGCCGCTGGTGTTGGGATAGAGCACATAAAGGTGCCCGATAGCGCGGCCGATGATCACGGTCGAATTCTTGCGCCTCAACAAACCGAAGCCAGTTCGTCGCTCGCCGCACCCTAGGTTCAATTCGATCTGCTCACGTCGACTTCATATGTGACATCGATTATCTATAATCTATGACCAAAGAGACAGACGAGACCATTTCCGACCGGATCGCGCGTATTCTCGCGGATCGGATCATATCGGGCGCGATACGGCCCGGCGCGCGGTTGCGGCAGG
>NZ_DEPM01000215.1:0-14739 GCF_002358775.1 Martelella sp. UBA3392 | reverse complement strand
CCCGGCGCGCGGTTGCGGCAGGATTATGTCGCAGCAGAGTTCGGCGCCAGCCACGTGCCGGTGCGCGAGGCTTTTCGCGCACTGCAGAAGCAGGGCCTGGCAGAGAGCGAGCCCTGGCGTGGGTTCCGCGTCACCGAATTCGATATCGCCGAATTGCGCGAGGTCGCGGAGATGCGGGCAAGCCTGGAATCGCTCGCCCTGCGTCATGCCGCGCCAAACCTGACGCGGGCAATTCTCGATGAGGCGGAAGAGGTTACCCGCCATGGCGATCGCGCCGGCAATGTCCGGGACTGGGAGGCCGCGAACCGCAGATTTCATCATCTGATCCTCACACCGTGCCACATGCCGCGCTTGCTGCGCACGATCGACGACCTGCAGGCGGCGAGCGCACGCTTCCTGTTTGCCGCGTGGCGCAGCGACTGGGAGGCGCGCACAGACCACGACCACCGTGCCATCCTTGATGCCCTGCGGAAGGGTCAGACCGAATTTGCCTGTTCGACCCTGGCACGCCACGTAGGCTGGATCGGCAAGCGCAAGCCGACATCAAAAAATGGCGATCTCAGAGAGACTTATGAGATTCCTGGCTGATTATCTATAATCTGTATTGATCGCATGGAGATGTCTCCGAAATTATAGATAGCGTCGAAACCTATCTTCGGAGAACCGCCTCATGGCTTTGCTCACCCCCACCCTGACCCGCCCGGCATCGCTCTGGCGCGGTGCAGCCCTTACGCTCTTCGGCGCTGTGCTGATCACGATCGGCGCCAAGGTGCAGATCCCGTTCTGGCCCGTGCCGATGACACTGCACACGCTCGCGGTGTTCTTTCTGGCCGCGGCGCTCGGTCCCCGTCTCGGCTTTATGGCCATGGCCGCCTATCTAGCCGCCGGGGCGGTGGGCCTTCCGGTATTTTCCGGCTCGCCGGCGCGCGGGATCGGGCTTGCCTACATGGCGGGGCCGACCGGCGGCTATCTCATCGGCTACCTGCTCTCGACCCTCGTGATCGGCAGGCTGGCCGAAGGAAATGGCCCGATGCGGCTGGCGCTGGCGATGCTCGCCGGTCTCGCCGTGGTCTATGCCTTCGGCCTAGCATGGCTCGCATTGTTCGTGCCGGCCCCTGGCCTGATCGCCGCCGGCCTTGCCCCGTTCATCCTCGGCGATCTGATCAAGATCGCGCTGGCGGTTTCCCTGATCACCGGCCTCGGCCGCCTCAAGGGTCGCGTGGCATGACTGGCGAGAAGTTCAGAACCGACTGGACCATGGACGAGGCGCGGGCGATCCATGCCCAACCCTTTGCGGACCTGATCCACCGGGCGCAGACCCTGCATCGCGCCCATTTCGACCCGACCGCGATCGAGACGGCGAGCCTTCTCAGCGTCAAGACCGGCGGCTGCCCGGAGGATTGCGGCTATTGCTCGCAATCGGCCCACCACCGGACCGGCGTGAAGGCGACGAAGCTAATGGCGACCGACGATGTGCTGGCAGCCGCCCGGCGCGCCAGGGACGCCGGCGCGCAGCGCTTCTGCATGGGGGCTGCCTGGCGCAGCCCCAAGGACCGCGACATGGACACGCTCTGCGCCATGGTGCAGGGCGTTTCCGAACTCGGGCTCGAAACCTGCATGACGCTCGGCATGCTGAAGCCCGATCAGGTGGCGCGGCTGAAGGCGGCCGGGCTCGATTTCTACAACCACAATATCGATACCTCGCCGGACTATTACCGCGAGATCGCCACCACGCGGACGATGGCGGACCGGCTGGAGACGGTCGAGCATGTCCGCAAGGGCGGCATCAGGGTCTGTTGCGGCGGGATCGTCGGCATGGGCGAAACGGAAGAGGATCGCATCGCCATGCTGGTGACGCTCGCGACCCTGCCCACCCATCCCGACAGCGTGCCTGTCAACCTGTGGAACCCGGTCGAGGGCGTGCCGGTGCAGGAAACCGCAAGACCGGTCGATCCGTTCGCGCTCGTCCGTCTCGTGGCGCTCGCGCGCATCCTGATGCCGGCCTCCGTGGTGCGGCTCTCCGCGGGCCGCACGGGGATGAGCGACGAGTTGCAGGCGCTCTGCTTCCTTGCCGGCGCGAATTCCATTTTCGTTGGCGATCAGTTGCTGACGACCGGCAACCCCGCGGCCTGGAAGGACCACGACCTGTTGCAACGGCTCGGGATGCATGTTGCGCCCGCCAGGCCGCAAGGCTCCGCCATGGCGGCCGAGTAGCTCAATCGGGTAGGCTTCGGGCGAGGATATCCACCGCCCGGGCAATCTGTCCCTCGTCAAGCGCCGCATAGCCGAGACGAAGGGCCTGCGGCGCGGCGCGATCAAGGGCGAAACGCGTTCCGGGCAGCAGTGCAAGCCCGGCCGCACCGGCCCGCTCCGCCCAGGCGTCGGCGGAGACATTCTCGCAGTGCAGCCACAGCGCCAGCCCGCCCGCAGGTCGATCGAAGAAGATCCGCCCGCCCAGTTGCGCCGACAGAGCAGACGCCAGGACGTCGCGCCGGGCCCGGTAAATGCGACGGGCCTTCCGCGCATGGCGGCCGAGATCGCCGTCGCGGATCAGGTCCGCCAGCGCGGCCTCGAGCGGCGCGTCGCCCTGCCGGTCGATCGCCGCACGGGCGGCCGCCATGCGGGTAAGCAGCGGCTCCGGGGCCATGGCATAGCCGAGGCGAATACCGGGCGAGAGCAGTTTGGAGAGCGAGCCCACATAGATCAGCGGCAGGCCTGCCGGGGCCCGGGCCGCAAGCGGCAGGACCGGGCGCCCCTCGAAGCGGTACTCGTGATCGTAGTCATCCTCGATCAGCGTGATGCCGTGACGCTCGACGCTGTCCAGAAGCTGCAGCCGCCGCGCCGCGCCCATGGTGACCGTGGTCGGATACTGGTGATGGGGCGTGACATAGACCGCCGCGATGCACGGATCGCTTTCAAGCGCCGCCTCAAGCGCCGCGACCGACAGCCCGCCTGCATCGACGGGAATGCCCCGGACGGCAGCGCCCGCGGCCCGGAAGGCCTCCCAGGCCAGCGGGTAGCCGGGTTCTTCCACGGCAATCGCCTGACCGGGCTTCACCGCCGCCCTGGCTGCCAGGAACAGCGCCATCTGGCTGCCGCGCGTGATCAGCAGCCGTGCCGGATCGGCGACCACGCCCCGGTCCGTGGCGAGATAGGACGACAGCGCGTGACGCAGGACCGGCGTGCCCCGGGCATCGCCATAATCCGCGCCGCTGCGGAAGGCTGGAGACAGCAAGGCACGGCGGAAGGCGCGTGCCAGCGCCTTGTCCGGCACCAGCCTCGGATCGGGAGCACCATCGCTGAAGGCCAGACGCGGGCGGACGGTTGCGGGCTCTCCGGGCACGGACACCGAAACCGGCTCCGCCATGCTGTCGGGCAGATCCTCGGCGACAAATGTGCCGCGTGCGGGTTCCGCATGGAGCCAGCCCTGCGTCATGAGCTCCTGATAGGCGGCGTCAACCGTATTGCGGTGAACGCCGAGCTGGCGCGCCAGCGCCCGCGTCCCCGGCAGACGGGGGCCGGGTTTCAGGCGGCCACGCATGATGTCACGGGTGATCGCGTCGGCAATCGCCAGAAACAGCGGGCCGGAAGGCTCCTTCTCGATATCCAGCGCAAGCGGCTCCGATGCCATCACAACCGGCCTATCCAAAGTTTCAAAACTGGCACTTTTGTTCAGGCCGGATATTCGCGAGACACATGGAAAAACGCAAGAGGCCCCCATGTCGAAATCCGCCCTGATCCTGCGCCATCTCGCTTTCGAGGACCTTGGCAGCTTTGGCCCGGTGCTTGACGAAGAAGGCTATCGTATCAACCATGTCGAAGCTGGCATCGATGCCTTGCCGGATTCGCGCGACCCCGATCTCGTGGTGGTGCTCGGCGGTCCGATCGGTGTGAATGACGCCGATGCTTATCCTTGCATGAAGACAGAGCGCGACTGGCTGGCACCGCGTCTGGTTAGCCGCCGCCCGACGCTCGGCATCTGCCTTGGCGCGCAGCTCATGGCGGCGGCGCTGGGCGCGAAGGTCGCCCCAATGCCCCGCAAGGAAATCGGCTTTTCCGCCCTGACGCTGACAGATGCCGGCATCAACAGCCCGCTTCGTCACCTTCGGGATGTGCCCGTTCTCCACTGGCACGGCGAAGCCTTCGATATCCCGGATGGAGCGGATACTCTCGCAGGAACGGCGGCCTCAGCGACGCAGGCCTTTGCCATGGGCGCAACTGTTCTGGCGCTGCAATTCCACCCCGAAGCAGGCGAACTGCCCGCCTTCGAGCGCTGGCTCATCGGCCACAGTGTGGAACTTGCTCAGGCCGACATCGACCCGGCCAGCCTGCGTCGCGACGCCATCGCTCATGGTCCAGCACTGAGGCATGCTGGCCAATCCATGTTGCGGGCATGGCTGCAGGACTTGCCGGCATGACCATGATCACCCTTCTGACCGGGCGCGCCAGACCTCTGGCGGGAAGCGACGCGCAAAGCGGCATCATGAAGACGCCGGTGAACAGGCCGCTTCGCCTCGGCTCTGAAGGGTTCGAAGGCGACGAGCAGGCGGACCGACGGGTTCACGGCGGCGGCGAAAAGGCGGTGCATCATTACCCGCTGGATCATTATCCGCTCTGGCGTGAAGAACTCGGCGATCTGCCGGTACTTGCCGATCCCGGCGGATTTGGCGAGAACATCTCGGCATCCGGCCCCACCGAAAACACCGTCGCAGTGGGAGATGTTTTCCGGCTGGGCACGGCACTCATGCAGGTCTCGCAGGGGCGACAGCCCTGCTGGAAACTCAATCATCGCTTCGAGGTGCCTGACATGGCCCGCCGCGTGCAGCAGACCGGCCGCACCGGCTGGTATTATCGCGTGCTGGAAGACGGCCTCGTGAAGACCGGAGATCGGCTTGAACTGGTGGACCGCGTCGCACCGGACTGGACGCTCCACCGGCTCTGGCATGCGCTTTATGTCGACCGGCTGAACCTGGACGAACTGAAGGGCATAGCAGCCCTCGACGTGCTGGCCGAAGGCTGGCGGAAATATGCGGTGCGGCGGCTCGAGAGCGGTCGGGTGGAGGATTGGCGCAAGAGACTGGACGGCACTCCATGACCTCTCCTCCCTTCGTGATATCGATCCAGAGTCAGGTCGTGTTCGGCCATGTCGGCAATTCCGCAGCCGTGTTTCCGATGCAGGCCGCCGGACTCGAGGTGGCGGCGATCCCGACGGTCATCTTCTCCAACACGCCCGACTATCCGACGTTGCGCGGGCGGGCGCTGCCGCCGGAATTCTTCTCAGACCTGTTGCAGGGTGCACGCGAGCGCGGCCTGCCGGAACGCGCGGATTTCATCCTGACAGGCTATATCGGCTCGCTCGATGTGGCGCTGATGGTCGCAGATTTCGTGGCCGAGGCCAAGGCCGTCAATCCACGCCTTGTCTATCTCTGCGATCCGGTGATGGGCGACACAGGCCCCGGCCTCTATGTGCCGGAGGCGATCGCCGACGTCATGCGCGACCGATTGCTGCCGATGGCCGATATCGCGACGCCGAACCCGTTCGAAGTGAGCTGGCTGACCGGGCAGCCGATCGCGTCCATGGCGGACCTCAAAGCCGCGCGAGCCTTTCTCCCCATCGCGTCCGGCGCCTATCTTATCGCCACGGGGTGCACGCTCGACGATACGCCCGCCGGCCATATCGAAAGCGTCATACTCGGAGCCGCCGACGCAAGCCGTCATCCGGTGGAGCACCTGCCGGTCGTGCTTCCGGGCACGGGCGATCTGTTTGCCGGGCTGATCGTCGCGGGGCTCGCACGCGGATTTCCCCTGACGCAAAGCGTCGAGGCAGCGCAGCGCCTCACATCGCGCGCGCTGGACCACGCCCGTGCCCTCGGCGCCGGCGAAGTGGTGTTGAGCGAACCGGAGTTCCGCCGCGAGCTTCTGACGCTCGGTTTTTGAATGAGGATTATTTCATCTGAACTGAGAAGACTTCAGTGTTCACTGAGGTGAATTAGCAATATCGAACTGAGGGTTTTGTAAAAAGTGGATGCTCATGCTCGATCGATATGACGTACTCCTCCAGAAATTGAGCGCCCCATTGTGGCTCCGGCAGTACCGGCTCGGTTCATACCTGAAAGAAACCTTTCTGATCGGTCAGCCTGCCGAATACTATGGTTGCCCGCCCGCTCTCATTCCCATCACCTCGAATGGTAGCTTGCCGGAATATGAAGGTATCTGGATGCGCTGGTTCTGTGACGAGCCGGACGATATCCGACGCTATGTCTGCGCAGGCCCGGAGGACCAATTCCTGCTGGAGGAGATCGCTCTTGATGATGAGCAATTTGCGAACTGGCTATTGGTCCGGGCGCTCGTTTACACGGATGGGGACGATGAGACGGGAGAAATAGCGTCATTTCGTAAGGCGGCCGGGATTTCGGGTCGTCAATTTGCTGAAATAGACGCACATACCCTCGAATTCGGTGACGATCCGGAAAAGCTGGACAAGCTCGCCGCGTATACTGGACGCGTGCCCATTGGCATCGGCGAACGACGGGCTGCGCCGTTGGCGATCAGCCTGTCCGGTTTATCTGACGAGAATGCAAATGATGTCGCCTATTTCGAGCTCAGTGAGCACGGGCGCTCGTGGCTGAGAAATGGGGCATCTCAACTGCCGCCTTGGCTTGTCGCGAATGCGCCGCTGAACCAGGTTTTCGGAGAGTACCTTAAAAGCGGTCGTCTAAAGGAAGCCTGGTTGACCCTTAACAGTACGGGTTGGTCGATTGGAGAAGCCCGCAGCGCCGCTCTTGCCCTTGCCAGGGCAGCAGACGAGCCGCTGTTCACACTCCAAATGCGGGCTTGGGTGGCGTTCACGCTCGATGAAGAAGAATTCATTCCGGACGATGAATTGAGTACCCGCGAATATGAAAACTACGATTATTGAGATGATCGGCTGGAAGATGCGTCCCTTGAAATGCGCGTCTCCGCCAAGGCTCAAAACGGCAGGCCCGCGCGGATGAGCAAAGCGGAAGCCACCATTTTCATTTTCGCCATCGTCTTGCTTATCGGTGTCGGCTGGCTGACGATATTTCTCTACATCAAGAGCCGCCTGTCGGCGGTGAGGCACAGCAGGATCGAGACCGCAGGAGAGGTCGCGAATATTCCGTTGGTCGCCGCATTTTCGGGCTGGCGGGGCGTACCCTGGATTTGCTGGTCATCGAGCGACCTGAAGCCAACGCTTATTTTGCACGCCGACCATATCGAGTGCCGTGTAATCAGGCGGCGCAGGAAACCCTATGACGTGGTTTCCCGTGTGGACTACCGACAAACTGTCGGGACGGCCAACATCGTGCTGGAGTTTTCGGATTCTCTGTCGAGCTTCGTCGGCAACACGGGCAACAGGGATATCGCACGCGACGCGATCAAACGGCTTGCAGAGAAGGGCTGCCCCCTGTCGGCTAGGGCGAGCGACCTGCTTGATCGCTGAAATTTTGTCCGGTCGAGGGAAAGACGTTCCTCACGTGTAGTGATCCGCCATGAAATCCCGTGCAAGACTTTCTTGGTCCCCGATTCTGGCGGGAGCGATGAGGATGCCGACGCCATCCACCAAGGGCACGACCCAGGCGAGCATGCCGCGCGGCCTTCTCCGCAACCTTCGTTCGTCGCCCGCGAGGAGACCCACAAGGAAATCAGCTTCATCTGGGATGGGTTTGGTGCCCCTGTCCATCACCAGCATTGGCTGGTGCCCGAAATCCCATCGCCCGTAGGCAAAATACGCCTCTCTCATCGCAACTTCATGATCCGCCGAGACAAGCCAAAGCCGCTCTTTGAGCAGCAGCTTGCGCATACGGCCTAATAAATCGGGTCGATTACCAGTCTCCAGCAATTGGTGGCCGGCCGAGCGGAATGGCTCGGCGTCCGAGGAAAGAAAACTCAGGCGACCGAATCGTAACAGGCACCGTGTGCAGGCGTCGAGTTCATGATCTGTCGGGCTGCCGCAAAATGGATTGATGAACTCCTCGCCGACGAATGTCTCCCATCGCCAACCAAGAGCGCCGACCGCCTCCGGCCAATCCCGTCGAGAAGCGGCAAGGAGTGGATCCTCTTCCAAAAGGCGTAGCGCCGTAACCCTTACGGAGCCGTCGGATATCTCGTTCATGTCCCCTGCGTACTACGCACTGCCCGCCGATCCAAGCAATGGCGAAATGAGAAATACTGCGGATCGGCTGAGATGACTTCAGTTTAGCGCTTCCCGAAGATGCTTATGATTTCGAGCAGGGAATTGGGGATCCTCACGATGAAAGCTTATCGTCTGCTGACCGGCGTCGATGACGCTGCATTCTGCCACCGCATTACTGAGGCCCTCAACCTGGGCTGGAGACTGCACGGGAGCCCGGTCCTGACCTACGACGGCGTGCGTCAGGCCGTGATTTGCGGGCAGGCGATCACGAAGGATGTTCCTGACCGCAGTTACGAGCCTTCGATGGATCTTTCCCAACAATAGAAGGGCGACGGAATGACCTCATTCATCACATTGCCAGGTATCGGCGGTTCCGGTGAAACCCACTGGCAAACGCATTGGGAGGCGTCAGACCCTTGCTTTACCCGGTTCCATCCTTCCGACTGGGACAAGCCCCATCTTGCAGACTGGCAAGACGCGCTGGAAAGGCAAATTGACAATTCGTCATCGCCGCCTGTTCTCGTCGCGCATAGTCTGGCCTGCCTGCTCGTCGCGCACGCGGCAGAGACGGTCGCGGGCCGGGTTATGGGTGCTTTTCTGGTCGCAGTCCCTGATCCTGCCTCCGCTGCATTCCCGGCAGCAGCGGCCAGCTTCGCAAACCCGCCACGCCATCGCCTGCCGTTTCCGACCCTCATCGTCGCAAGCGCCAACGACCCTTATGCCACCCCTGACTATGTGAAAGAACGCGCCGAGGAATGGGGCGCCGGTTTCGTTGAGATCGGCTCGTGCGGTCATATCAACGGCGCAAGCGGCCTCGGTATCTGGGACCAAGGGCGGATGCTCTTCGGTGCATTCTGCGCTGGCCTGAGGTCCTGACATGGATGCCTTTTCCGCCGCTGCCGCCTTTTCGATCGCCGCCGCTCTTTTGACAATTACGCCTGGGCTGGACACGGCCATGGTCTTGCGCACTGCCACTGTTGAGGGCGGCAAACAGGCCATGCAGGCTGGCGCCGGGGTCGTAACAGGTGTTCTGGCGTGGGGACTGTTGGCTTCGGCGGGTCTCGGAGCCGTTCTCACCGTATCGGAAGTCGGCTACCGGCTTCTTCAATATCTCGGCGCTGGCTACATCATCTGGCTGGGCGCGCGGATGATCCGGAGCGCAATCCGCAGAACCGTCGAGGAGGGAGGGGCGCTTTACAGCGTGCCGGCAGGCAAATCGGCCAATAAAAGTGCCAACTGGTTCTGGCGCGGTCTGATGACCAATCTTCTCAATCCGAAAGTCGGCGTGTTTTACGTCAGCTTCCTGCCGCAGTTCATTCCACAGGATGTCCCGGTTGTCATGTTCAGCATGGCCCTGGCGGCTATTCATGCGCTTATGGGGCTCATCTGGTTCGCGGCCATCACGGCGGCGACGCGGCCATTCACGCGCGTTTTCCATAGTTCACTATTCAAGCGTGGCGTCGATGGAGTGACTGGCTCGGTCCTGATCGCCTTCGGTGTCCGGCTGGCTTTCGAAGAGCGGGATTGATCAGGTATGGATACGAATACCACGGCCCTTTTGGTCGCCGCCGGTCTTGTTGGCGGAGCCTGCAATGCAGTCGCCGGGGGCGGCACTTTCTTTACTTTTCCGGCGCTCCTTGCGGCTGGCGTTCCTCCGGTCGTCGCCAATGCCACAAGTGCGATTTCGATCTGGCCTGGACATGCGACCAGCCTGTTCGGTTATCGGGAGGAATTGCGCCGGAATGCAGGGCGATTGAAATCCAGCGCGCCTGCTTTCGTTCTCGGTTCCCTTATCGGCGCGGTACTTCTTTCGATCACTGGGAATGCAATATTCCGCCAGCTTATACCATGGCTTTTGCTTGTCGCGACGATCCTGTTCGCACTCGGCCCTAGGCTACGCTCCTGGATAAGAAGGGACCGCCCCGGAATGCTGCCGAGGCCAGTCATCTTTGCGACAGATCTGCTCGTCGCAATCTATGGCGGATATTTCGGTGCGGGCCTCGGTATCCTGCTCATGGCTGTTCTGACGTTGATCGGGCTTAGCGACGTGAACGAGGCCAACGCGGTAAAAAATGCACTGGCAACAATCGTCTCGAGTCTCGCGGTCACAGTTTTCATTGCCACAGGGATCATAGCCTGGGGGCCCGCATTCGCGGTTCTGGTAGGCGCTATTGCGGGCGGCTATCTCGGTGCGCGCTTCGCTCGCTGGATCAATCCGACCATCCTGCGCGGCATCGTCATTGCCGTCGGGTTTGGCCTGACCTGGTTCTATTTCTGATATGCGGCGGTCAGAGGAACAGAGTGGGGAGCGGCGCGTCTACGGTCTGATACTGGTTGGCGCAGGAACCGTGCTCTGGAGCCTTGCTGGCCTGTTCGTACGCGCAATTGATCTTGGGCTTTGGGATCTGATCCTGTGGCGTTCTCTCTTCGCCTGCCTTTGCCTTGTTGCCATCGCCATCGCAAGGCCGGCGGAAGCGGTGCGTTTCGACTGGCGCTTCTGCCTGGCCGCCTGCTTCTCCGCCACCGCAATGTTCTGCTATGTCGCCGCACTCACGATGACGACGGTCGCAAACGTTTTGATCATCTACGCGACACTTCCCTTCGTGACAGCCGCATTGGCCTTCGCGGTCGGTCGGGAAGCGGCCTCGCGACGCCTGTTGATGGCGAGCACGGTATCTATGATCGGGATCGTGTTCGTTGCAGGCACGGCACTGGCGGCGAGCGATATCAAGGGTAACTTGCTGGCCTTCGCAATGACGCTGAGCTTTGGCGCGCTTCTCATCGTCACACGCCGTAATCGAGCCCTGAATCTCATTCACGTGAATGCCGCGGGAGCAGCGTTGTGTGCGATCGCGGCATTCCCATTCTCATCCGGCCAGCTTCCGGGGGGCGGTGCGCTCGGATTGATATTCATGCTGGCCTTTCTCACGACCGCGCTCGCATTCCTGTTATTTCTTGCAGGTGGACGCCATGTCGCTTCGTCGGAGTCGGCTTTGATCGCACTTCTGGATGTGGTTCTCGGTCCGCTTTGGGTTTGGTTAGCCTTCGCCGAAGATCCGGGGAAATCGGCGATCGCAGGTGGTCTTATCGTAGTGGCAGCAGTGGTCTGGTATTTCTGGCCGTCCCTGCGCCGGTCTCGATCCTGAAGCGATCGACTATGCGCCTGATCGCGGGAAGCGCCTGCTCAAGATCTTCAGAGGATGGCGCACCGATACAAAGACGGATTCCGGAGCTAATGCCGTTTGCGGAGGTTGAAGACGGCGGCGTAACCAGAATGCCCAAGGCCTTCGCCGCAGTCTCGAGTGCCCCGGCATGGGAATGGCCTAGCGGAACCCACAGATGATAACCGACATGGACAGGTTGGCGTACAGCTTGCCCCAACAAGTCCGTTGCCATCGCACGGCGGCGAATGGCTTCTTCCTGTATAGCCGTGCTGATGGCATCGGCCGTTCCATCGAGAAGCCATTGTTCCATGACCGAGCAACTCAGCGGACTGATCATCAGCCCGCTGGCATGCATCGCGGTTTCCGCGCGGTCCAGCCATGCCGGCGGAACCACGAGACCGCCAATCCGCAAAGCCGGGTTGAGGGTCTTCGAAAGGCTGTTGATATAAAAGACATGCTCAGGCGCAAGGCTCGCGATCGGCGGATAGTCCGGGTCGGGCGCGAGGGCATAAACGTCGTCCTCGATCACGATGATGCCTGACTTGCGGCAGATTAGCGCGATCGCGCTCCTTCTCGCTTTGCTCATCGAACTCGTGGTCGGGTTCTGCATCGTCGGCGTGAGATAGACTGCCGCGTTGCTGCCGCGACTTGTCGCGAGTTCCCGTTCAAGCTGATCCGGCAGCATGCCTTCGTCATCCATAGCAATTGAAGTGAGCTTGACGCCAAGATGGCGCGCAACGTTGATCAAGCCGGGATAGGTCTGTTCCTCCACATAGAGCGTACCGCCGGGACCGCAGAGCGTGGAGAGGCTGACGGACAGCGCGTGCTGCGCACCATTCGTCAGAAGCAGGCAGGAAGGATCGGCGTCCAGACCGAGACGGCGAAACCAGCGCGCCATTTCTTGGCGGAACCTCTGATGCCCGGTTACGGGCGGATAGGTATTGAAAACATCCGCGTCGATACGCCTGGCGATCGCGTTGAGAGATCGGGACAGAAGCCTCTCGCTGATGACGGCGGGCGGCGCGTTGCGCGAAAGATCGATGACGTCGCCTCTGCGGGCTTCGGTAACGGCCACGAACGTGCCCCGTCCCTTGACCGAGCGCAGCAGGCCGCGCCGCTCCAGGATTCCGTAGGCCTTCGTCACCGTGCCAAGGCCGATGCCGAGACGCCAGGCAAGATCGCGGTGGGCCGGAAGCCTGTCTCCAACCTCCAATCGCCCGGCTGCGATGTCCTCCGACACGGCGGCGACGAGCCGATCGCATGGAGAGTCCATGTCACCAGTAAGGCGAGGTTGCCAGGGTGATTGTAGACGCATGTGAGTCTCCCGATAGTGTCATGTTACGCTTTTGCATTTTACGGGAAGTGTAACATCAAATAGTATTGGCTATCACGAAAAATCTTTTGCTCCGAGAAGAACGACATGGAGAACGCATCGAAACCCGGCCCTTTTGGCAAGGGTGTCCGCCTATGCGGGACATTGTTGGCGAACCGAGTTCTGAAAGTTGTCGATGAGGCTTTGGGTAAGAGGGCCAACGCTCCATTGGGCTCCAATCGCTGGCCCCTTGAGTTCGACGACGGGCTGGATCTCGATCGAAGTGCCGACAACGAAGACTTCATCTGCCGCGCACAACTCCTCCAGCGAGACTTTTCGCTCCTCGAGTTCCAGGCCAGCCTTCTGCGCGAGAGCGAAGACATGGCGTTTGGTGATGCTGTCGAGAAAACAGTCAGCTACCGGGGACACGAGCTTGCGACCCTCGACCATTATGATGTTCGTCGCGGTCGTTTCGGCAACATCTCCGTCGACGTCGAGCAGCAGGGCATCGTCGAAACCCTCGTCATTTGCGGCATGCCGCGCGAGCGTGCCGATCATGTAGAGGCCGGAACATTTGGAGGCCGTCGGCGCCGTATCGGCACGCGGACGCTTCCAGGAGGAGAGCTGAAGGCGAATACCCGTCGTGCTCCTTCCCTCGGCGGCCGGCGTCGGCCAATCCCAGGCGGCAATCGCAACGTGGATAGTGGCGTTGCGGGCGGCCACCGTCACGCTCTCGCTGCCGCGCCAGGCGATGGGACGGATATAGGCATCCTTCAATTCGTTCGCCCAGAGAACGGCTTCACATGCTTTGACGAGCTCAAGGCTAGAATAGGGAAGCGTGTACCCGACGATCTCGGCAGAACGCTGGAAGCGGGAGAAATGCGCGTTGGACAGGAATATACCTCCGTCATAGGCCCGAATTCCTTCGAACACGGCCCCGCCGGCATGCAGCGAATGGGTCATGACATGGAGCCGGGCTTCGTTCCAGGGAACGAGTGCTCCATCGAGCCAGATCAGGCCATCGCGATCATCGAAAGCAAGCACGTCACTCATAGCAATTTGGCCCCTTTGAAAGACACCCCATTGTCACCCAACATCCGTGCCTGGCGAGTGAGCAATCCTCAGAGAAAGCTGAGATTTCGTTGTTCGATGCCAAGTGCAGGAGGAGAACGGCGGCATCCGGCGAGGACGGAAAGTACGAGAGCGAGCGCGCCATGACCGAAACGATGCGATTGTCCGTGCCGCTGAATGCCCTGCGCGCTTTCGAGGCCGCCGCACGCCACATGTCGATCAAGGATGCGGCCGAAGAAATCGGCGTGACGCCCTCCGCCGTCAGTCATCAACTCAGGATCCTCGAGGATCTGCTCGGGGTGGAACTGATGCGCCGCGTGGGGCCGCGCCTGGAACTGACGGAGACCGGACGACTGTTGTCTCCGGATCTCACCGTCGGCTTCACGCGGATCATTCAGGCTGTCGCGACAGTGAAGCAGGAACGGAAGCTTGGTCCCTTGCGCCTGTCCATGCTGCCGACATTCGCGGTTCATTGGCTGTCGCCACGGATGGCGTCCTATCCATTTGCGAGGTCGGGCTTCGAACTTTTGATCTCTACGACCCAAACCGCCGTCGATCTTGGCGCCGGCGTTGCAGATGCTGCTGTGCGCCATGGTTCCGGGCAATGGGCTGGTGTTCTCTCCGAGCGCCTGTTCGACGAAAATGTGGCGTTGCTTGGCCGTCCGGATGACTGGCAAACGAATGACGAAATCGATATTCGCCAAGCCATCTCGCAAACCAACCTATTTCTGTCCCAGCATCGGCGCGAGGACTTCCAGCGTTGGAACGAAACGCTCCCGGGCGGTCCGACCCGCCCTGCGGCAGTCACAATCGTCGACTCTTCGGGCCTTGGCCTCAAGGCCGCGATCGACGGCGCAGGAATTACCTTTGCGGGCATCGAAATTGCCGCATGCGACATAGCCGCCGAACGGCTCGGCCCGATCATGCCGCACCAAGTGCCGGCAAACGCAGGCTATTACCTCTGCTATCCGCCGGCCCTTGAGCGCGACCGCCGCATCAGGAATGTCAGGACCTGGATGCTGGCAGAGGCCGCAAAG
>NZ_DEPM01000291.1:0-2834 GCF_002358775.1 Martelella sp. UBA3392 | reverse complement strand
GTTCCAGACCTTCGAGAACGCCGTGTCGATCGCGATCGACATGGCCGGCAAGGCGTTCGAGAGCGACGGCCATCTCTCCGGCATCTCGACAGGCATTCACACGCTGGACGCCAAGATGGGAGGGCTGCAGCGCTCCGACCTGATCATCCTTGCCGGCCGCCCCGGCATGGGCAAGACCTCGCTTGCCACCAACATCGCCTGGAACATCGCCTCGTCCTATGAGCCGGAAGTGATGCCGGACGGAACCATCGAGGCCAAGCAGGGCGGCGTCGTCGCCTTCTACTCGCTGGAAATGTCCGGCGAGCAGCTCGCCACCCGTATCATTTCCGAGCAGACAGAGGTGTCCTCCTCGAAGATCCGCCGCGGCGATATCACCGAGGCCGATTTCGACAAGCTGGTGGCCTGCTCGCAGACGATGCAGAAAGTGCCGCTCTATATCGACCAGACCGGCGGCATCTCGATCGCCCAGCTTTCCGCGCGCGCAAGACGGCTGAAGCGCCAGCGCGGTCTCGATGTGCTGGTGGTCGACTATGTGCAGCTCATGACCGGCTCCAAGAAATCCGGCGAAAACCGCGTGCAGGAGGTGACCGAAATCACCACCGGCCTGAAGGCGCTCGCCAAGGAGCTGAACGCGCCGATCATTGCGTTGTCCCAGCTCTCCCGTCAGGTGGAAAATCGCGAGGACAAGCGCCCGCAACTCTCCGACCTTCGCGAATCGGGCTCGATCGAGCAGGACGCCGATGTGGTGCTATTCGTGTTCCGCGAGGAATATTACGTCCAGAACCTTGAGCCACGCGATCCGGACGATCCGGCCTATGACGAGTGGAAGATGAAATACGACAAGGTGAAAGGCACCGCCGACGTGATCATCGCCAAGCAGCGTCACGGACCGACCGGCACGGCCAACCTCGCCTTCCAGGCGGCCTATACCCGCTTTGCCGATCTGGCGGATCCATCCTATTCAAGTTTTGACGAATAATTCTGTGTCAGACGCGATAAACGCGCTATACATGCCGTAACAACGCAACGAACGGCAGTTTCATGACTGAATATTCGAATGAATTCATGGAGACCGAAATCGGTTTCGATGCCGCCCCTGCCCGGCTGACGGTCGACCTTTCGGCAATCGTCAGCAACTGGCGGACCATGCGCGCGCTCTCGGGCACGGCCCGCACCGGCGCAGTCGTCAAGGCGGATGGCTACGGGCTCGGCATCGAGGATGTCGGCGAGGCGCTTTATGAGGCGGGCGCGGCGGATTTCTTCGTCGCTGTTCCCGAAGAGGGCGCGACCCTGCGCCGGTTCGCGCCAGACGCCCGCATCTTCGTGCTCTCCGGCATGTGGCCGGGCACCGAGGCGATGTTTTTCGAAAACGGCCTCGTGCCGGTGCTGGCGAGCGAGGAACAGCTCGCCTTCTTCTTCGCCGCGATCGCCGATTATGGCGACTATCCTTGCGCGCTGCAGGTCGACACCGGCTTCAACCGGCTCGGCCTTTCCCATGACGAGGCGCTGCGGCTGGCCGCCGATGACGCCAGGCCGGCAAGTTTTTCGCCGGTTCTGGTGCTCTCCCACCTCGCCTGCGGCGATGATGCGGCAGCGCCGATGAACCGCGAGCAACTGGCGCGCTTCCGCGATGTCGCAAACGCCTTCGAAGGGGTCGAGGCCAGCCTTTCCGCCTCCGCCGGCATCCTGCTCGGCGCCGACTATCATTTCGAGCTGACCCGGCCGGGCATCGCGCTATACGGCGGCGATTCGGCGCCGGGCGCATCGAAAAAGTTGCAACCGGCCGCCACCGCCGAGGCCCGAATCATCCAGACGCGGTTTGCGAAGAAGGGCGAGAATGTCAGCTATGGCGCGACCCAGCAGCTTGCCCGCGACAGCCGCCTTGCCATCGTTTCGGCCGGCTATGCCGATGGTTATCTGCGCGCCAAATCGGGCACCGGCGTGCCGCTGCGCGACGCCGTTCCCGCAGGCGGTATGGGCTTTATAGCCGGTCATCGCGTGCCCATCCTCGGCCGCATCACCATGGATATGACAATTTTCGACATTACCGATCTGCCCGAAAGCGCGGTCAGGGCCGGCGATTATGTCGAGCTGTTCGGCCCCAATATCGCGCTCGACGACGCGGCGGCGGCGGCGGGCACGATCGGGTATGAATTGCTGACCTCCCTTGGCTTGCGCTATAACCGCCGTTATATCCAGCCGGACTGAAACCGCTCCCGAAAAGACGAGACCTTGGCCAAACCGAAAACCCAGTTCATCTGCCAGAATTGCGGATCGGTCACGCCGCGCTGGTCTGGGCGCTGCGATGCCTGTGGCGCTTGGAACACCATCGTCGAGGAAAATCCGACCGCCGGCATCGGCGGCGGCCCGGCCCGCTCACCGAAGAAGGGCCGTCCGGTCGCCCTCGTGCCGCTTGATGGCGAAAGCGAGGAAGCGCCGCGCGTCCAGAGCCGGATTGCCGAACTCGACCGGGTGACCGGCGGCGGCTTCGTGCGCGGCTCGGCGGTGCTGGTCGGCGGCGATCCCGGCATCGGCAAGTCGACGCTGCTGATGCAGGCGGCGGCCGCTCTCTCGCGCCAGAACCAGCGTATTATCTATGTCTCCGGCGAAGAAGCGATCGCGCAGGTCAGGCTTCGGGCAAAGCGGCTGGGCGCGGCCGACACAAAGGTGATGCTGGCCGCCGAAACCAATGTCGAAGACATTCTGGCAACGCTTGCCCACGGTGATCGTCCCGACCTCGTGATCATCGATTCGATCCAGACGCTCTGGTCCGACATGGCGGAAGCCGCCCCCGGCACGGTGACACAGGTGCGCACCGGCGTGCAGGCGATGAT
>NZ_DEPM01000284.1:931-38674 GCF_002358775.1 Martelella sp. UBA3392 | reverse complement strand
GACGCAAGCTCGTGCTCTTTCGGTCGGGAGGCCGATGCGCTAGGTTTGCGCACGAATGGAGCGGGGTACTGGTATGGATTTGACACGGCGCGCGTTTTCTCTCGGGGCGATTGCTGCAGCGCTTTCAGCATGCACCAACAGTTCGGTTGGCAGTTTTTCCTCCGTTGCCGATCCGGCGATGCGGCCGGTGGCCAATCCGGAATGGAACGCGTGGGTGGCCGGGTTCAAGCAACGCGCAGCGGCGCGCGGGATTTCCAACGACACCCTGACGGCGGCCTTCGCCAATGCCGGATACACGCCGGGGGTTATCGAGCAAGACCGCAACCAGACCGAGTTCAAGCGCACGCTGGAAGACTATCTGGCCATCGCCGCGTCAGACGAGCGTGTCGCCAAGGGGCGGGCGAACTACGCCCGCTATCGCGATGTGCTGGACCGGATCGAGGCGACCTATGGCGTCGACGCCAATGTGATCGTCGCCATATGGGGCCTGGAGAGCATGTATGGCGAGCGGCGCGGCAGCATTCCTGTGGTCTCGTCGCTCTCGACGCTGGCCGTCGAAGGGCGGCGCGGCGCCTTCTTCGAAAACCAGCTTGTTGGGGCGATGCGGATCCTGCAGAACGGCGATATCACGCCCGAACGGATGACCGGAAGCTGGGCCGGCGCCATGGGCCATACCCAGTTCATCCCGACCTCCTATCTCGGCTATGCCGTCGATTTCAACGGCGACGGGCGGCGCGATATCTGGGACGCCGACCCGACCGACGCGCTGGCCAGCACCGCGAACTATCTTGCCCGCTCGGGCTGGCGGAAAGGTCAGCCCTGGGGCGGCGAAGAGGGCTCGCCCGGCGCTGCCATCGACGGCACCAGGATACAGCCGCAGGCGGGTGGTCCGGTCTTCGTCGTCGGGCACAATTTCAACGTCATCAAGCGCTACAACAATTCCACCAATTATGCGCTGGGCGTGGGATATCTCGCTGACCGGATCGCGGGCGCCGGCCCGCTCAGGGGCAGTTTTCCCGATGACAATTACGGCTTCAGCGCCGACCAGCGCAAGGAATTACAGTCGCGGCTTTCGGCGGCGGGCTACGATGCCGGCACGATCGACGGCGTGTTCGGCGACCAGACCCGCGCGGCGATCGCCGCCTATCAGAGGCAGAACGGGCTGAATGTCACGGGCGAACCGTCGATGGCTCTGCTGCAAAGGCTTCAGTAAAACGCTTCGGCGGAACGCTCGCAAGTTTTCTTGCGTTGCCGCCAGACGCTACGCTTCCGGCATGCCATTGACAGTGGCCCAAAAGCCGGACAAAACCTGACTATTCCGAGGGGTGCATCCTGCGATGCTGAGACGGCGGTGAGCCGGACCCTTGAACCTGATCCGGGTCATGCCGGCGTAGGAACGGAAAATCTGGCCGCTCTGCCATAACCTTTCTCTTCTCCGCCGGTCTCCGTGATTGCAACATCCTGGGGATCGCATCATGAAGCCTTGCCTTCCAATACCATGCGCGGGCCGCCGCTGGTTCAGCCTTCCGAACGGCTGTCCTGAAAAAGGCTTCGCCCTCGAGCGGCATCGTCCATGCGCATGATGGCGATCCGTCGCATGGCCGGACGGTTTGCGGACACGCTGGAAACGGCGCTCGGCATGCTCGCCGCCGTCATTCTGATGGCGATGCTCGCCCTTGTCGTGGCGGGCGTCGTGCTGCGCTATGGCTTCCATACCGGCGTCATCGGCATGGAGGATCTGGGAATCTGGCTGAACATCGCGTTGATCTCGGCCGGCCTGCCGCTTACCCTTTCGGGCCCGCTGTCGATGCGGCTCGATGGGCTTGCAAGACTGCTCTCCGATCGGGCATCCAGCGTGCTCGCTGCCGTGGCCGACGGCTTCAGCGTCGTCGCGGGCTTGATCCTGTGCCTCGGCGGACGTGACGCGATCGCGTTGCTCGGCGGAATGTCGCCAACGCTTGGGCTTCCGGAATGGGTGCGCTTCGCCTTTCCGGTGGCGGGCGGGCTGGGTCTGCTCGTGCTGCTCTGCCTGCGCCGCCTGGAGCGCTCAAGCGGCGCGCGGCTGATCTTCGGCTTCGCGCTCGGCGGGTTTGTTTACTGGGCTGTCGGCCGGTTTGCGATCGATATCGCACTACCGGCCAGCCTGCCGCTCGCCCTTGCCGCCGCGCTCGGCCTCATCGCCGGCGCGCCGCTTGCCCATGTGTTTCTGGCGTCATCCTACGGCGCGATCGCTTTCGGGGCGTTGCAGACGGAGCAGGCGATCATCGCCAATACGGTGGCGGGCATGTCGAAATTCCTGCTGCTGGCGATCCCGTTCTTTCTCCTCGCGGGCGCGTTTCTGAAGCTCTCGGGTGCGGCCGGAAAGCTCGTGCAGTTCGCGGCCTCGCTCGTTGGCCATTATCGTGGCGGGTTGGCGCAGACGACGCTTTTGACAGGGGTTCTGTTTTCCGGCGCGTCCGGCTCATCGGTTGCCAATGCGGCCTTCGCCGCTTCGACGTTCCATCCCGAACTGGTGCGCCATGGCTATCCGCCCGCCCGCGCCGGCGCGCTTGTCGCCGCATCCTCGGTTCTCGACAACGTCATCCCGCCGTCGATCGCCTTTCTCATTCTGGCGACGGCGACCAATCTCTCCGTCGGCGCGCTGCTTGTCGGCGGGCTGTTTGCCGGCCTGCTGATGGCGGTTTGCCTCGCCGTCGCGATAAGGCTTGCGATGGGGGCCGCGAGCGGCGCGCCGCCGGCTTCGGCGGTAACGCGCAGGCAGGCCGGTATCGCGGCCCTGCCGGCCTTCGGCCTCGGCCTGATCGTGGTGTTCGGCATTCGCCTGGGCATCGTCACGACGACCGAGGCGGCGGGTCTTGCGGCACTCTACACGCTGATCCTGGCAGCAACGTCCCGCCGTTCCGGTTCAAGCATTGTCGCCGCCTTCCGCCAGTCGGCGGCAGAGGCGGCGGCGATCGGTCTCCTGATCGGGGCGGCGGCCCCCGTCGCCTTCCTGCTCGCGATCGATGATATCGCCGGGCTTGTGCGCCACCTCGCCGGCCTGTTCGGGGGCAGCGCCGTTGCCGTGCTCCTGCTCGCCAATGTGATCCTGCTGATTACGGGCCTGGTGATGGATATCGGGGCGGCGATCCTGCTCCTCGGCCCCGTTCTGCTGCCGGTGGCGGTTTCCGCCGGGATCGATCCGGTCCGCTTTGGCGTCGTCCTCGTCGTCAACCTGATGATCGGCGGGCTCACCCCGCCGGTCGGCATGCTGGCCTTCGTGGTCGGCGGCGTCACCGGTCTTTCGCCGGAAAGCCTGTTCAGGGCGATGCGTCCCTTTCTTCTGGCGCTTCTCGCCGCCCTCTCCATCATCACCCTCTTCGCTGTTCCTGTCTGAAAGGTATCTGCCATGACTTCGCTCAACCGTCGCAGTCTCATGAAAACAGGCGCTGCTGCCGTGGCAGTGCTTGCCGCGCCCGCCCATCTGCGAACCGCCAGCGCCGCCACGCGCGATGTCCTCATCGCCTCGCTCCTTGGCGAGGACAAGCCGGAAACCATGGTCTGGCGCTTCTTCGCCGCAGAGGTCGAGCAGCGGCTTCCGGGCCGGTTCCGTTTCCGGATCGTGACCAATGGCGCGCTCGGCGGCGAAAAGCAGGTGGCCGAGAATATCCGTCTCGGATCGGTGCAGGCGAGCCTCTCCACCGTTTCGGCGCTTTCGGCCTGGACGCCGCAATTGCAGTTGCTCGACCTGCCTTTCCTGTTTCGCGATGCCGCCCATCTTCGCGACGTCGTTACCGGCCCGATAGGCGATGACCTCTCGGCCCGGCTTGCGCAAGAGCAGTTCATCGTCGGCGGCTTCATCGATTACGGTGCCCGCAACCTGCTGGCCAAGGCGCCGATCACGCGGCCAGGGCAGATGGAAGGCAAGACCATCCGCGTCATCAACACCCCGCTCCACACGCGCCTGTGGAGCGCCTATGGCGCGACGCCGGTCGGCATCCCGATCACTGAAACCTATAACGCGCTCGCCACCGGCGTGGCGGATGCCATGGATCTGACGAAATCGGCCTATGCCGGGTTCAAGCTCTACGAGGTGGTGCCGTACATGACCGAAACCCGCCATATCCGCGCCGCCGGGGTGCTCTATTTTTCAGCCGGCTTCTGGAACAGTCTCGATTCCGAAACACAGACCGTCCTCGGCGCGATCTCGGCCGAGGCCGCGCTCTATTTCAATCGCCTGATCGTCGAGGATGAGGCGCAATCCGTGGCGCTTGCCAAGGCGAATGGCGCCACTTTCCTTGAGCCGGAGGAGATGGAGGCATGGCGCGCGGGGGCGCGGGGCGTGTGGAGCGATTTTGCGCCCCTCGTCGGGGGAATGGAGATGATCGAGGCGGTAGCGCAGGGCTGAGCTACGCCCGAAACCGCCTTCGAAGGTCAGCCGGTGACCTTCACCTGATTGCGGCCTTCCATCTTGGCGGCATAGAGCGCGCGGTCGGCGAGTTCGATGATATTGGGCGGCGAAACCCGCGGGCTGAAGACGGATATGCCGATGCTGACCGTCAGCGACTGCTTCTGCCCGTCCGGTAGGATGAGCGTATGCGCGGCAATGGTGTTGCAAAGACGCTCGGCGATCGCAGTCGCCTCGTAGGTTCGAAGTCCGGGCAGGATCATCGCGAATTCCTCGCCGCCATAACGATAGGCCCGGTCATTCTCGCGCGCGCTCAGTTCAATCGTATCCGCAACCTGCCTGAGCGCATCATCGCCCGCGAGATGGCCATGGGTGTCGTTGAACTGCTTGAAATGGTCGACGTCGATCATCAGCAGGGAAAACGGCTCGCCGCTCTCCTTCGATACGGCGATGGCCTCGTCGAGGGCGCGGTCGAACTCGCGCCGGTTGTAGAGGCCGGTCAGGCCATCGGCGCGCGCGGCCGCGGAGAGGGCATTTTCCTGCTGGTTGATCTGCTTGAGCATGGTGTTGAAGGCCTGCGCCACGGAGGCAAGCTCCGGCGGGACCTGCACCTCGATCTCGCGGTTGCGCGTGCCGCCGGCGACCAGCATCGCGCCCTCGACCAGTTTGTCGGTGCTGCGGATCAGAGCCTGGTCGATGATGAATATGCCGATCCCGGAAAAAACCAGCGCCAAAACACCTGCAATCGCGGCAAAACGGTCGAGCCGCTCCATCGTTTCGAGCGCTTGTCGGTGGCTTTCCTCGTTTAGCAGGCGCATGCTCTCGGCAATGCTTTCCACGCGCTTGCCGGTTTCGCCGATGACGCTTTCAAAGCGCATCAGGGGCTGATCGGCGCCGCCGGGCAGAGGGGCAACATCCGAAGCGGCCTGCAGCAGCAGCGTCCATTGCTGGCGCACGCCTTCGAGCACGGGATCAAAGGAGGGATACGTCTCCGTTATCATTTCCAGATCGCGCAGGTGGACGGCGATATCGCGCTCGGCCGCCTCGAAACGATCGCGGTAGCTTTCGTCTCCGGTTTGCGCGAAGTCGTTCACGTCGGTAGCGATATCCCAGAGATTGCCCTGGATCCGCTCCAGCGCCAGCGATACCTTGTGCTGGGTATGCAGAACCTGCCGGAAAGGCTCGCGCAACTGATCGCGATAGTCCAGATACCAGAAGGCGGAAAGGGCCGCGACCGGCAGCAGCGCCATCATGAAGCCGACGATCAGCCAGGCCCTGAGAGAAAGCCCTCGGAACCAGCGGCCAAACAGGCCGGGATCACCCGATTTGTCCATCCAACAATATCCCCCGCGGCATCATGCCGTTGTTCGCTTTTCCGGTGTGTTTCGGTGGTGCTGCCCTAGACTGAACAGGGGGCCGGTTCAACTATCTCCAAGTTGTCATTTGGCCCGGGCGGTAAGCCACCTTGAGCATGCGCGGCGCTTTCGTTGAGCGGCAACGCGCCGGAGATTGATCTCCCTCGCGGCGAGCGGCGGCATGTCGCAGCGATTCCGGAGGGATCGGGTTCGCACGCGGGAGTTGATCGCACGGCTCCCCCGCCGTCATGGGCTGCGGGGCCGAAAGCCTGCGTGACGCAGCTATCCGTACATCAGGTTCGGCAGGAACAGCACGATACCCGGCACGAACAGAAGCAGCGCCACCAGCGCCATGATGGCGGCGATGAACGGCCAGGATTCTTTCACATAATCCTCAATCTTGGTGTCCAGCAGGCTGCAGACCGTGAACATCGCGACGCCGACCGGCGGCGTCATGCCGCCGAAGGTGACGATGGTCATCATCAGGATACCGAAATGAACCGGGTCGACACCCGCCTTGACCACAACCGGGACGAGGATCGGCGTCAGCAGCAACACCAGGATCGTGCTTTCGAAGAACAGGCCGGCGATGAACAGGCCGATCAGGATGACGGTGACGATCAGAACCGGATTGGCGAGGCTTTCCAGCATGAAGCCCGCGACGCTCTGCGGCACCTGAAGGAAGATGATCGCGAACCCGATCATGCCCGACATCAGGATGATCAGCATGATCAGGCCGATATCCGAGAGTGCATGGCCGAAGGCCCGCTTGATCGTTTCAAAGGTCATCACCCGGTGGGCGAAGACGCCGACGAGGATCGCGTAGACCACTGCAAACGCGCCGACTTCCGACGGCGTGAACAGCCCGCCGCGGATCGAGCCGATCAGAAGCACGGGAAACAGCAGTGCCCATTTGGCGCCCCAGGCGGCGCGGCCGAGTTCGCCCGGCGTCGGCTTCCTCATGTCGCTCATGACGTAGTTGCGCTTGCGGGCGACGAGCCAGGCGGCGACCATCAGGAACGCCATCATCAGCACGCCGGGCACGATGCCGGCCATGAACAGCCGGCCGATCGAGACCTGGCCGACATAGCCGTAGAGGATCAGGCCGATCGATGGCGGAATGGTCGCGGTGATCAGCGAGGACATCGCGATCACGGCGGAGGAATAGCCCTTGGAGTATCCGTTGGAGATCATCTGCGGACCGAGCACGCGCGCTTCCATGGCGGCGTCGGCGACGGCCGAGCCGGACACGCCGCCCATCAGCGTCGACAGGATGATCGAGACCTGCGCGAGGCCGCCCGCCATCCAGCCGACGGCGACCTTGGAAAAGGTGAACAGCCGGTCGGTAATGCCGCTCTCGTTCATCAAGTGGCCGGCGAGCACGAAGAACGGCACCGCCAGCAGCGGAAAGCTTTGCGAAACGGTCGCGATCTTCTGCACGCCGATCGAAACCGGCATGATGTCGGAGGTCAGGAAGAAGGTGAAGCCCGAAATGCCGATCGCGAAGGCAATCGGCGCGCCGAGCAGCATCAGGGCGAAGAAGACGATACCGATCAGGGCCATGGGCTTACTCCGCCGGACCGGCGTGGACCACCGGTTCGTCGTAGGCCGCGGTGCGGGTGAAAACCAGCGTCCCGTCCTTCACCTTGCGCCAGGCCTGCCAGAGATTGCCGAGGATCGAGATCGACAGCATCACGCAGCCGGCGGGCACGGCAATCGTCACCCAGGCATAGGAGAGGCCGGAATCGCCGAACTGGCGTTCCTTGTTGAGCATGGTGAGCTTGTAGCCCTCATAGGCAAGCAGCATGAGAAAGGCGAGGAACAGCGCGGCAAGCGCCGTCTCCAATGCCAGCCGGTAGCGGTGCGGAAACGGGCGGACCAGGAAATCGACGCCCAGATGGCCGCGCTCGCGCATGGCCCGCGTCGCGCCGATGAAACAGAGCCAGATGAACAGAAGCTGCGCAAGATCGACGGACCAGATCAGCGGATGGCCGAAGAAACGCATGGTCGCGGCGATGAACACCAGAAAGGTGATGACCGCAAGCAGGGTCGCGCCTGCGACATATTCGATCTTAGCGAGGAAACCGGGCATGGTGGCCCCTCCCGATATGGCGCGAGGAGCGACAGCTCCCCGGCGTGTTTTTCCTGGGCTCCCGCAGTGGAAGCCGAATGTTGTTTTCGGCCGCGCCTCTGGAGCAGGGCGCGACCGGTTTTCGGCAGGGCCCGCAGGCTTACTGCGCGGCGATTGCCTGAAGCTTGTCGCGCAGATCGCCATAGCCGAGATTGTCGTAGACCACGGCCGTTCTTTCCTTGAACGGGGTGACGTCGATCTCCTCGACCATCACGCCATTGTCTTTCAACTGCTGTTCCAGGCTCGCCAGCGCGTCCCTGGTGCCGTAGGAGGCGATGTCGCCGGCCTTCAGCGCTTCCTCGTGCAGGATCGTCTGCAGGTTTTCCGGCAGCGAATCCACCCACACGGCGGAGGTGATGAGGCCGGTGATCAGGTTGATATGACCGGTCAGCGTGATGTTGGTGATGACTTCGTCGAGCTTGGCGCCGACGACGGCGGGAAGCTGCGCTTCCGCTCCATCGATGACATTCGAGGAGATCGCGGAATAGACCTCGCCCCAGGGCATCGGCGTCGGCGTCGCGCCCATGGCCTCGATCGTGCCGGTCCAGACCGGCGCGCCGGGGGTGCGCATGCGAACGCCGGAAAGGTCATCCGGTCCGTTGATCGGCTTCTTGGTCAGAAGATGGCGTTCGCCCTGCCACCAGTTGAAGCTCAGGACGTCGAGGCCGGCCTCGTCGTTAAGCGTCGTCGCCCATTCGTCGAACATATCGGAGGTGACGACCTTGCGGATGCCGTCATAGCCATTGGCGAGGTAGGGCGCGCCCAGCACGCCGAATTCGTTGACGAAAACGGCAAGGCGGCCGCCGTCGACCACGACCGCAACCGGTGCGCCGGCGCGCGCCTGTTCCAGCACGTCCTCGTCGGGACCAAGCTGCGAATTCGGGAACAGGCGCACTTCGAGCGCGCCGTCGGAGGCTTCGGCAACATTGTCGCGGAAGGCCTCCAGGCCCTTGTAGAGCGGGTCCGTGGTGGCGAGCGCGGTGTTGACGCTCAGCGTATAGTCGGCGGCAAGCGCTGTGCCCGCCATCAGGCTTGCGGCAAGGCCGGCAAGCGCGATGCTTTTGATATTGGCGATGTAGTTCATATCGTCCTCCCATTCAGACGGCGGGGCGTTGCCCCGGTGGCAATGTCCGGGGCCTAGCGTCCCGGCTCCTCGAAAAACTCAGGCTTTTCCTCGAATATCGCGGGCAGGTCGCTCAGGATCTCGCGCATATGCCCGCGCACCGCGGCCTCCGCCGCTTGCTGGTCGCCATCGCCGATCGCGTTGACAATGGCTTCGTGCTGGGCGGTGAGCTTGACCATCGGGAAGCGCAGCAGGCTGAGATAGCGGACACGGTCCATCTGCACCTTCAGCCCCTCGATCAGGGCCCAGGCGCGCGCCTTTCCGGCGGCGTCGGCCAGCGTCTTGTGAAACAGTTCGTCCAGCTTGATGAAGCGCGCGGCGTCGGTGCGGGCCGCTTCGCGCTGTTCCTGCAACTGGAGCCGCAATTCCTCGACCAGCCCGGCGTCGGGTCTTGCAGCCAGAAGCTTGACGATATCGGCCTCGATCGCTTCGCGCACGAAGCGGGCATCCATGACGGCGGCCTGCGATATCCGGCGCACGAATGTGCCGCGCTGCGGACGAACTTCCAGCAGGCCTTCCTCCGAAAGCTTGATGAAGGCTTCGCGCACTGGCTGGCGGCTGACGGCGAAGCGGGCCGCAAGCTCCGACTCGGAAAGCCTGGAGCCGGGCGGCAGATCGTTGTGAAGAATGAGGTCACGCAGAATGCCATGCAGCTGGGCGCCGACCGGCGCGCCCGGAGCAATCGTCGTTTGCACTGTCTCTGGCAGCATTGCGTTCCTCCCTATGGTTTCAGGTTGAACCATACTTCCATACTAGTCAACAGGACATTTCAATGCTAAGCCTGTGCCGTGGCCATCCGGGTGTTTGCGCGCCCGGGCCCGGCTGCTTGAGCGCGTCCAGGAAAAGTGGATACCGTTTGCCGACCGGACACGCGTAAAAACAAATGGATTGGGCATTTCCGGGGATTCGGTTTCCATCGGAAATGCTCTAATGAGATGAAAAATGTTTCGGGAGAGAGAGTATGCGGCAGACATGGCGCTGGTTCGGACCTTTGGATCGCGTATCGATCGACGATATGCTGCAGGCTGGCGTCGAAGGCGTGGTCACCGCGCTGCATCATGTCCCGACCGGCGAGGTCTGGACGCCAGCCGAGATCGCTGGGCGGCAGGCCGAGCTATCGCTGATGAGCGACGGCACGCCGTCCGGGCTGAAATGGGAAGTGGTCGAAAGCCTGCCGGTTTCCGAGGATATCAAGAAGCAGAAGGGCGACTGGCGCCGCCACATCGACAATTACAAGTCAAGCATGGCAAATCTCGCCGAGGCCGGTATCGAGACAATCTGCTATAATTTCATGCCGGTGCTGGACTGGACCCGCACCGATCTCGCCTATCGGCTGAAGACCGGCGCGACCTGCATGCGTTTCGACTACGCCGATTTTGCCGCCTTCGATATCCATATCCTGAAGCGTCCCGACGCGCATGAGGATTTCGCCGAGGATGTGCGCGCCGAGGCCGACCGCCGGTTTGGCGAAATGGATGAAGCGCGCAAGGCTGAACTGGCAAAGAACATCGTCTTCGGCCTTCCGGGCGCGGCCGAGAGTTTCACGCTGGAAGATGTGCGCCGGCATCTCGCCGAATATTCAACGATTTCGGCCGAGGGGCTGAGGGCCCATTTCATCGATTTCCTGGAAGAGGTTGTGCCGGTTGCGGAAGAGCTCGGGCTCAGGCTCTGCTGCCACCCCGACGATCCGCCCTTCGGCCTTCTGGGCCTGCCACGGGTGATGTCGACGGAAGCCGATTACGGGGCGATGATGAAGGCGGTCGATCGTCCCGCCAACGGCATAACGCTTTGCTCCGGTTCGCTCGGCGCGCGTCCCGACAATGACCTGCCGGGCATGATGGAACGGCTGGGCGACCGGGTGCATTTCCTGCACCTGCGCAATGTCCATCGCGAGAGCGCCGGCATTGCGGGCTCGTTCTACGAATGCGAGCATCTCGGCGGCGATACCGACATGGTGGCGCTGATGGCGGCGGCGATCGCCGAGGAGCGGCGGCGCAAGGCCGCGGGACGCGCCGACTGGAACATCCCCTTCCGGCCCGATCACGGCCTCGATATTCTCGATGACCAGAAGCGCAGGGCCCAGCCCGGCTATCCGGCGATCGGCCGGCTGAAGGGGCTTGCGGAACTGCGCGGCATCCTCAAGGCGCTGGATCGCTGAGTTCTTCGTCGGGGTCGGGCAGTGCAAACGTCAGCGCCAGAAGGTTTGTGCGCAGGCGGTCAATATCCGCGCCAACCACCTTGTCGATCCGGTCATGGGTCTCGCGCCAGATCGGGACGGCCTTCTCCAGAAGGTCGCGCCCCTCATCGGTCAGTTTCAGCCGGCGGACGCGCCTGTCCTTCTCATCCTGGAACGAGGTCATCAATCCACGGCGCTCCAGCGGCTTTATGCTCGCCGTCAGTGTGGTGCGGTCCATCGCCAGCACATGGGCGACCTCGGCCACGCGCGGCGGTTCCGGCCGGTTGAGCGAGACCAGCAGCGAATACTGTCCGTTGGTGAGCCCCAGCGGCCGCAGCACCTCGTCGAAATACCGTCCCACCGCCCGCGCGGCGCGCTGCAGATGAAGGCAAAGGCACCTGTCCCGAACCTCCAGGGTGACTGACAGGGGTAGACTTTCACGCATATCCGTGCCTTTATGTTGATATCAACGTATGTTCCGCAACGGACAAAGTCAAGATATCGGAGGATTTCATGGCGTATGTAGACGGGTTTTTGGTCCCTGTTCCCGCTGAAAACAAGAAGGCCTATGTGGATTTGTGCGCCCATGCGGCAAAAAAGTTCCGGGAATGGGGCGCACTCGACTATGTCGAATGCTGGGGCGATGACGTGCCGGATGGCAAGGTGACCTCCTTCCCGATGGCTGTGAAACGCGAGGAGAACGAAGTCGTCGTGTTTTCCTGGGTCATCTGGCCGGACAAGGCGGCGCGCGACGCGGCCTGGCAGAAAATGTTCGATGACCCCGAAATGGGCGAGATGAAAATGCCTTTCGATGGCAAGCGCATGATCTTTGGCGGTTTCGTGCCGGTGTTCGAACTCGAGGCATAAATGCCGCGTTGACACTGTGTCTCGTCCTTCCACGCCTTTGAGGACAGAATCGGGCTTGTCATTTTCAGATTGCCCCCCTAAGTTTAAGTCGCCGGTCCGGTTGGGCCGGTGACGTTCTCAGGGCGGGGTGAAATTCCCCACCGGCGGTAATTGCTCTTATCGAGCATCAGCCCGCGAGCGCCTTTTTCGTAAAAACGAAAAAGGGTCAGCAGATCCGGTGCAATTCCGGAGCCGACGGTTAGAGTCCGGATGGAAGAGAACAAAGCGTATTTACGCGCGGAATCTACCCTTTTGCGAGGGTATTTTACGCTGTTTTTGCGCTTTTTGCCCTGCTGGCGTCTTGTTGCAATAACGAGGCCAAGGGCATGATCACAGCCCCGGACATAACGATTTCATCAGCCGAGCATGCCGCCTTGCGGCGTGCGCTTGAAGGCGCTGCGCGCTTTGCAGGCGCCACCTCCCCAAATCCGCCGGTCGGTTGCGTGTTGCTGGATAAAGATGGCGCGGTGCTGGCCGAAGGCTATCACATGAAGGCCGGCGAGGCGCATGCCGAGGCCATGGCAATCGCGAGCGCTCGGACGCTTGGCGTTTCGGGCCGCATCCACACCGTGGTGGTCACGCTTGAGCCCTGTAATCATCATGGACGCACCCCGCCCTGTTCGGATGCGATTCTCGCGACCCCGGCGCGCCGGGTGATCATCGGCGCAGCCGATCCCAACCCCTCGGTCAAGGGCGGCGGCGGCGCGCGGCTGAAGGCGGCGGAGCTCGATGTCGTCTTCATCGAAGACGAGCCGGAACTCCGTCGCCAGAACACTGCCGCCAGACGGCTGATCGCGCCTTTCGCCAAACATGCCCGGACGGGAAGGCCCTGGGTCACCGTCAAGCAGGCGGTGGACGAGACCGGCGACATGGTCCCGCCGTCCGGTCACAAGACATTCACCTCGAAGTCCTCCCTGGTCTTTGCCCACAGGCTACGCCGCCGCGCCGATGCGATCCTCACCGGATCGGGCACGGTGCTTGCCGATGATCCTGAATTCACCGTGCGTCATGTGCCCGACTTTCCCGGAAAGCGCCGGTTTCTGGCGTTGCTTGACCGCCGCTCACAGGTGCCGCCGCGCTATCTCGAAGCGGCACGCGCGCGCGGCTTCACCGTGCTCAACCCCGCCGGCCTTGACGAAGCGCTCGCCATGCTGGGCGCGCGGGGCGCGCTGGAAGTGCTGGTCGAGGCCGGACCTTCGCTCACCGCAGCCGTGCTTAATGCCGGCCTTGCCGACGAACATGTGCTGATCACCAAGGGTAATCCCGATCATATCGCGATCACCCATGCCAATCCCGAATTTGATGCCGTTAAAGGGCCCGGAGAAGACCAATGAAGATGGAACGCGATTTTTCTATGGAGCCGGTGGAACGCGCGCTGGACGCCATGCGCGCCGGCCGCATGGTGCTGCTGGTCGATGACGAAGCCCGTGAAAACGAGGGCGATGTCGTGGTCGCCGCCGAGTTCGCCGATGCCGCCGCCGTCAATTTCATGGCCAAGCACGCGCGCGGGCTGATCTGCCTGACGCTGACGGGCGCGCAGGTCGACCGGCTAGGCCTGACCCCGATGGTGGCCGATAACCGCGCCCGCCATACCACCGCGTTCACGGTCTCGATCGAGGCGGCGGAGGGGATTACCACCGGCATTTCCGCGGCCGAGCGCGCCCGAACGGTCGCCGCCGCCGCCAATCCGGATGCCAAGCCCGGCGATGTCGTCTCGCCCGGCCACATGTTTCCGCTGCGCGCCGTCGAAGGCGGCGTCCTTGCCCGTGACGGCCACACCGAGGGGGCGGTCGATCTGGCGCGTCTCGCCGGCCTCAACCCGGCGGCGGTGATCTGCGAGGTGATGCGCGACGACGGCGAGATGGCCCGCCGCGATGACCTGATGGCGTTTGCCAAACAGCACGACATGCCGTTCCTGACGATCGCCGAGCTTGCCGAATACCGCATGCGCACCGAAATCCTCGTTGACGAGGTGGCGGCGGCCAACCTGCCCGTCGCGCATGGCGCTTTCAAGGTTCACGCCTTCACGAGCAGGGTTGACGGCGTGGAGCATCTGGCGCTGGTCAAGGGGCCGCTTTCGGCAAACCCGTTGGTGCGGGTGCATTCGGAATGCCTGACCGGCGATGTGTTCGGTTCGCTGCGTTGCGATTGCGGCGATCAGCTTGCCGAAAGCATGGTGATGATCGGCGAAAAGGGCGGCGTCGTGGTCTATCTGCGCGGGCAGGAGGGCAGGGGCATCGGCCTTGCCAACAAGATCCGCGCCTATGGCCTGCAGGAACAGGGGCTCGACACCCACGCGGCCAATCTGGCGCTCGGCCTGCCCGCCGATGCCCGCCAATATTATACCGCCGCCCATATTCTCAAGAGCCTCGGCGTTTCGAGGCTGCAGCTTTTGTCCAACAATCCGGCAAAGCCCGAGGCGCTCGCCCGCTGCGGGCTGACGGTTGAAAAACGGTTGCCGCTGATCATCGCAACCAACCCCCACAACGAAACCTATCTGGCGGCCAAGCGCGAGAAGTTCGGCCACCTTCTGCCGAACTGAGCCCGCCTGCCTGTTCCGGCGCATCTTGACACTGAAAGGAAAACAGCGTGTCCCATCGCATCGCCATCGTCATCTCCCGTTTCAACGAAAAGGTCACCACCGGCCTTCTGAACGGCGCAAAGGCCGAGCTTGCCGAACGCGGTGCGCCGGTTTCCGACGCCGATATCTTCGATGTGCCGGGCGCCTTCGAAATCCCGCTGGTCGCCAAGAAGCTTGCCCAAACGGGAAAATTCGCCGGCGTCGTCTGCATCGGCGCGGTGATCAAGGGCGAGACGGCCCATTTCGAATATATCTCGGAAGCCGCCGCTCACGGGCTGATGCAGGTCTCGCTTGAAACCGAAATGCCCGTCACCTTCGGCATCCTCACCACCTACACCGCCTTCCAGGCTTTCGACCGCTCGGGCGACGACGAGCACAACAAGGGCCGCGAGGCTGCCGCCGCCTGCGTGGAGGCCCTGGAAGCGCTGGCAAGGGTCGCGGCGGCCTGAGTGCTGTCAACCGTCCCCGCCGGTTGCTCGTCGGCCGGGGGCGGTTTTTTCTTGTCAAAACGGCCTTCGCCCGTCATCCATGGTCTCGATATGAACGGAGGACGAGGCTATGGCGGGCGCATTGAAACCGGAATTCCTGATAGCGGACGAGCAGGAGCTGCGATCCCTGTTTCCGGCGACGCACGACCTTGCGGCGAAGAAATCCCTGCCGCGGCTCGACCGGCATGCGATCGATTTCATCGCCCGTTCGCCGTTTCTCTGTATCGGCACCCAGGCCGCCGATGGCCGGGCGGATGTCAGCCCGCGCGGCGATCCGCGCGGGTTCGTGAAGGTGCTGGATGACAAGACGCTGCTGATACCTGACCGGCCCGGCAACAACCGGCTCGATACCCAGTCGAACATCCTCGCCAATCCTTCGGTCGGCCTGATCTTCATGGTGCCGGGTTTCGATGACACGCTGCGGATCAACGGCCGGGCCGAGATCACCCGCGATCCCGACCTGCTCGCGCTGCTTGCGGTCAAGGACCGTCTGCCGCTGACCGCGATCGCCGTCCATGTCGAGGAAGTCTTCCTGCACTGCGCCAAGGCCTTCCGCCGCTCGAAACTCTGGGACCCGGCCTCTCGCCAGGATCGCAGCGAAATGCCGTCGCTGGTGAAGATCATCCTCGACCAGATCGACGCCGTGCCGGAAGATCCGGAAGAGATGAAGACGTTGGATGAGGGGCTTGAGGAGAGCTATCGGAAGTCGATGTATTGAGGCGCCGTCTCCGGGCCCACTTCCGGTCGGATGCTTCAAAGCTTTGATATGATTTTCGAAACGGCCTGTTCAACGCTGCTTCCGGCGGTGTCGATGCGGATATCGGCGATGGACCAGCTTGCGTAGTCGCGCGCGATCACGTCCTGCCATGTGGGCTTCTTCCAGCCGAGGATATCGATCGGGCGTTCTTCGACGCGCAGACGGTGGATGGCGGGATCGGAACAGATGATCTCGACCCCCAGAAAGCGGGCATCGGCCCGCGCGGCAGCCTCGGCGAACATTTCTCTCGTAAGCGCCCAGGGGTTCACGCAATCGGTGATCACGGTATGGCCGAGGGCGAGATTGGAGGTCGCGAGTGCGGCTAGAATCTCATAGCTCTCCGATCCGATATCCCGGTCGGGGTCATGCGCCAGCATGATGGTCTCGATTTCATCGACACGAAGATAGACCGCGCCTGTCTTGACCGAAAGCGCCCTGGCAATGGTGCTCTTGCCCGTGCCGGGCAGGCCCGCGAAAGCGATAAGGGTTTTCAAGTTTGTGTCCTCTCATGGCTGCGCCGGGCTATTTCATGCCCCGGTATCGGATGAAAACTCAATGAAAATCCCGGCTCGGGAACAACCGTTTCGCCTGCTCCCGCGGGTGGTGGGCGCGGGGCTGGAGTTTCGGGCGGCGCGGGGTGTCGTCGGCTTTCGGATCGGTGATGCCGATGGCGTCGTCCATCGGGTGGCCGAGTTCGGAGAGGCGCCAGGAGCAGTCCTCGATTGTTTCGGCAATCACGTGGACGACCACACCTTCGCGCTGTAATTTGCCGGTCACCTTCAGCAGCCTGCCGCCCATCACCGTGCGGCGGAAGCGTTCATAGACCTTTTTCCATACGACGACGTTGGAGACGCCGGTTTCGTCTTCCAGCGTCAGGAAGATGACGCCGGAGGCCGTGCCGGGGCGCTGGCGGGTGATGACCAGGCCGGAGACGCTGACGCGCCGGAGCGGCGTTGTCGCCAGCGCCGAATGCAGCGTCAGGCCGGGCATTTTCGGGCGTAAGAGTTCCATCGGGTGAGCGCGCAGGCTCATGCGGGTCGCGACATAATCCTCCACCACCTGTTCCCCGAGATTCATCGTCGGCAGGATCACATCCGGCTCGCTGATATGCTCGCCGTCGATCGGATCATTGAAGAGTGGCAGCGGTTTTGGCGCGCGGATCGCCTTCACCCGCCACAGCGCATCGCGGCGGGAAAGCCCGGCATCGGCGAAGGCGTCGGCCTCGGCAAGGCGCTCCAGCACCGCCGGCATCAGGCCGGCGTGCAGCCACACATCTTCCGGGGTCTGATAGCCGTTGCCGCGCGCGTTCTCCAGCCAGACGGCATCCTCCTGCTTCAGCCCCTTGATCTGGCGGAAACCGAGCCGCAGCGCATAGGCGCCATCGGCGCGGCGCTCCAGCGTGCAGTCCCAGGCGCTGTGATTGACCGAGATGGGGCGGACTTCCACCTGATGCTCGCGGGCATCGCGGACGATCTGGGCCGGGGCGTAAAAGCCCATGGGCTGGGAGTTCAGCAGCGCGCAGGCGAAGGCCGCCGGATAATGGCATTTCAGCCAGGCCGAGACATAGGTGAGCATGGCAAAGGCCGCCGCATGGCTTTCGGGAAAACCGTAATCGGCAAACCCCTTGATCTGGGCAAAGCAGCGCTGGGCGAAATCGAGTTCGTAGCCGTTTTTCAGCATGCCGTTGACGAACTGCGTCTCGAATTCGCCGATCGTGCCCATCTGGCGGAAGCTTGCGAGCGAGCGGCGCAGCCGGTCGGCATCCTCGGGCGAAAATCCGGCGGCGACCACGGCGATCAGCATCGCCTGTTCCTGAAACAGCGGTACGCCCTTGGTCTTTTCGAGAACGCCGCGCAACTCCTCCTTCGGGTAGGTGACCTTTTCGTGCCCCAGCCGCCTTCGGATATAGGGCTGCACCATGCCGCCCTGGATCGGGCCGGGACGCACGATCGCCACCTCGATGACGAGGTCGTAGAATTCGCGCGGCTGCATGCGCGGCAGGAAGTTCATCTGGGCCCGGCTTTCCACCTGGAACACGCCGATGGCATCGGCGGCGCAGAGCATGTCGTAGGTGGCTTCGTCGTCCTGCGGCACATCCGCAATGGTGAGCGGGCGGTTATAATGGCGCGCGGTCAACTCGAAGCACTTTTTCAGGCATGTCAGCATGCCGAGGCTCAGGACATCGACCTTGAGGATGTTGAGCGCGTCGATATCGTCCTTGTCCCATTCGATCACGGTGCGGTCTTCCATCGCCGCGTTTTCGATGGGACAAAGTTCGTCCAGCCGGTCCTCGGTAATGACGAAGCCGCCGACATGCTGCGACAGGTGCCTGGGAAAGCCGATGATTTCGCCGATGATGCGCACCGTCTGGGTGAGCCTGCGGTCGGTAAGGTCGAGGCCGACCTCCTTCAGCCGCTCGGGTTCGGCGCCCTTGCTGGAAATGCCCCAGATCTGGCCGGAAAGGGCGGCGGTGACATCGTTCGACAGGCCCATCACCTTGCCGACCTCGCGGATCGCCGCGCGCGAGCGGAAATGGATGACGGTGGCGCAGAGCCCGGCATGCTCGCGGCCATATGTCTTGTAGATGTGCTGGATCACCTCCTCGCGCCGCTCATGCTCGAAATCGACGTCGATATCGGGTGGCTCGCCGCGATGGCGGGAAACGAAGCGCTCGAACACCATGCCGATCATCTCCGGCTTCACATCGGTGATGCCGAGCGCATAGCAGAGGATGGAATTGGCCGCCGAGCCGCGCCCCTGACACAGAATGCCCCTGCTGCGGGCAAAGGCGATGATGTCGTGGACGGTGAGGAAATAGGCGGCGTAGCCGAGCTCGCCGACCAGCGCCAGCTCCTTTTCCGCAAGCTCCCGGTTGCGTGCCGGAATGCCTTCGGGATTGCGTTTCCTGAGCCCCTCCCAGGTGAGGCGGGCAAGACGGGCCTGCGGCGCCTCGCCATGGGCGACTTCGGCCGGATAATTGAAGGAAAGCTCGGTGAGATCGAAGGTGAGGCGTGCGGCGATCTCCAGTGTGCGGCGGATGGCGGCGGGATGATCGCGGAAGATATGCGCCATCTCTGTGGCCGGCTTCAGCCGCCGCTCGGCATTGGGCAGCGCAAGGTGGCCGATCGCATCAATGGTGATGTGATGGCGCATGCAGGTCAGCACGTCGGCCAACTGGCGGCGGCTCGCGTGATGCATCAGCACGTCGCCGACGGCGACCATCGGCGCGCCGGTCTTGTGCGAAAGAGCAGTGAGGGTTTTGAACCAGGCGACATCGGAACCGTCATAACGCGGGGCCGCGCCGGTAAACACGTGGCCGGGAAAGCGGCGGTGCGCCTGGGTGATATGGTCTGTCGCCTCCGCCTTCTTCTCCAGCCCCTGGGGGAGCGCGATCAGGATGGAGCCATCGGCACCTTCCAGCATGTCGCGCAGATAAAGCAGGCATTCGCCCTTTTGCGCGCGGCGCTTGCCGAGGCTGAGGAGTCGCACGAGTTTTTGGTAGGCCGGCTTGTCCTTCGGCAGCGCCACGAAATCGACGGGACTGTCGGCCAGCACCAGCCGGCAGCCGACGATCAGGCGCGGCAGGCGGCGGATTGGCGGCAGGGCAATGGACTTGGCCTCGCCGGCAGGCTGGCGCGAGGAGGGATCGATATGGGTCGAAAGCCGGATCGATTGTTCCTCGGCCTGTTTTTCGATCTTGCGCCTGATTTCCTTCAGCGCCCGGAAGCCGCGCACCACGCCGGCCAGCGAATTGCGGTCGGTAATCGCGATGGCGGCGAGATCCAGCTCGGCGGCGCGGATCACCATCTCCTCCGGGTGCGAGGCACCGGTGAGGAAGGTGAAATTGGTGGTGACGCATAACTCGGCATAATCCATGGCCGGACCTCACGCGAAGAGGCCATGGACGAACCAGCCGGGGGCCTGCGGGGTGTGGAACATCCACAGCCTCAGCCCCTGACGGGTTTCCACCCGCCAGTAGTCGCGAAGCCCGGAACGCCAGGCCTCGTCCGGCCGCCACCATTCCGGCGCGATCCGCTCCGGTCCGCTGCTTGCCGCCGTTTCGAACCGCATGCGCCGCCAGGAAAACCGCGAGGGCGGGCGGCGGGCGGCGTCGCTCGTCACCGGCTCGGGGGCGAACATGCGCAAGGGCCGGGGATGGTCCATGCGCCATTCGGTATCCACGCGTCCATAGGCGGCGGGGTTTTCGGTGAAGCCGCGTTCGGGAATATGGCTCGCGACCGGTTGGAAGCGGACGATGTTGTCAAGGCCGATGCGCGCGCCGAGCCTTGTGACGAGATCGTCCAGCGCCTCGCCCTCGACCAGCCCGCCTTCGCCGATCTGCTCGGCGGGCAGGACTTCCACATCGAGGGCTTCGAGCCGGATCCGCTCGATGCCGAAACCGGCGTCGATCTCGCCGACCGGACGTTCGAACAGCCGGAGAATGCGCGGCGCATCGCGCATCGGGCGGGCGAGGCGGAGGGTGACATTCTGTCGGGTCTGGTCGACGCGCTCCACCGAAAGCATGATAGCCCGCGCGCCTGCTTCCCGGTTCTTCAGCCGCAGGCAGAGCGTGTCCAACAGGCGGGAAAGGGCGGCCATCACGTCATCCACAAGGCCGATCGGTTCGGGAAAACTCATCCGCACGCCATAATGCGGCGGCTCGGAAAGCGGCGAGACGGCCTCGCCGCGTGTGCCGAGCGCCTGTTCGAGTCGTTCGAGCAGCGCCATGTCGAAGCGGCGGGCGAGC
Organism: Martelella sp. UBA3392; assembly: GCF_002358775.1. NCBI lineage: Bacteria > Pseudomonadati > Pseudomonadota > Alphaproteobacteria > Hyphomicrobiales > Aurantimonadaceae > Martelella > Martelella sp. UBA3392. Next base: position 18,023 of record NZ_DEPM01000284.1, on the reverse strand, counting down.
GTGGCGCGCGGCAGGGCCGTCATGTCGGCGATGGTGTTGAGGCCGAGGCGTTTCAGGGCGGTTGCGGTCTTGTCGTCGATGCGGAGCGCCGAGACCGAAAGCGGGCCGAGTGCTGCGCTGGTCTTGCCCGGGGGCGCAATGCCGGGGGCGAAATGGGCCAGCGCCCAGGCCGCGCCGCGCGTGTCGGCGATGCCGATCTTCGCGGAAAGCCGGGCGCGGGCAAGCCGCTCCTTCATGTCCTCAAGCATCGCCGCCTCGCCGCCTAAAAGGTGGGCCGCTCCGGTGATGTCGAGCACCAGCCCGTCCTCGCCGTCGAGCCCGGCATGGGGCGTATAGCGCGTCGCCCAGCGGGCGAGCATGGTGAGGAAGCGTCGGTCGGCATCGATATCGGCGGGGCGGGTGACGAGGTCCGGCACATAGGCGCGGGCATCGGCAAGGCCCATGCCGCGCTCCAGCCCCTGGCCCTCGGCCTCCCGATTGAGGTCGTAAAGCCGGTCGTGATTGCCCTCGTTCAGCGTGACGGCGAACGGTCCATCAACCGGGCGGGCCCTTAGAACCCGCTCGCTCGGCAGTCTCTGAAACCATATGGATACGACGCGCCGTTTCATCCCACCGCACTGCCCAGCTGTTATTTGTTCCTGTTTTGTTCTTTATAATCGACCATCCCTGCAGAGTCGAGTCGGAAGCGGAAAACAGCGGCCTGCAGAGCCAGCGCGTGGTCGCCGCCTGATTGCCGGCGCCTTCGGGATGCAGCGAAAGCCCGATGCTGCGGCCGCTTTCGGCGGCAAGCTGCAGGCGGCGTCCCGGGGTGAGCTCGACCGGCTTGTCCACCTCCATGACGACGAGGCCGACGGCGCCCGAACGCAGGCCTTCTTCGGCGGCGGCCAGCGTTTCCGTCTGGTCGGCGGTGCGCGCCAGGATGATATCGCGCGGGTCGAAAAACGCCGAAAACGCCACCGGATTGATCTCCTCGGCAAACCATGCCGGCTTGATCCACAGCACCGTGCCGCCGGTCATGCCGGCAAGGGCTGCCGCAAAGAAAGGGGCGCCGGGGCCGGAAGCATCATGCACCCGGCCGCGCTGGAGCGGAAATATGGTCGAAAACTCATCCTGCATGGGACGATGATATAGCGGATCGGATGAGAATGAAAAGGGAACAAAAGTGTGAGCGCATGCGCCCTCATGCCTGTTCCATCAATGCGACCGCATCCGCGCCCGCCGGAAAGCGCAACCGGCCCGATGTGTCATGCACCGCGCGCCAGATTGCCTCGGCGACATCGCTTTCCTTCGTCATCAGCGGCGGGTTCGCATAGCTGGCGAAAATCGGTGCGGCGAAGTCCGCATAGGCCTCGGGAATGAGATCCATCACCGGAATATCGGTATTGGCGGCGAATTGCGTGGTCGGGGCATAGCCGGGCTCCACCAGCTTCGCGCCGATCCCGAAGGCGCCGAGTTCATGGGCGAGCGAGCCCGTAAATCCCTCGATCGCCTGCTTGCTGGCGGTATAGGCGGCGGCGAGCGGCATTGGCGCCAGCGTCACGCTGGAGGTGACGTTGACGATCGTGCCCGTCCCGCGCGTCCGCATGCCGGGGATAACCGCCTGGGTCATCGCCATCACGCCGAAGGTGTTGGTCTCGAACACCTTGCGGATATGGGCCATCGGCGTCGCCTCGAAGGCGCCGACGACGCCGATCCCGGCATTGTTGACGAGGACATCGATCGGGCCCGCCGAAGCGATGGCGGCAGCGATGCTGTCGGCGTCGGTGACATCCAGCGCCAGTAGGCGGACGCGTTCCGTTGCGGGGTAAAGCTCTAGGCGCGGGCGGCGCATGGTGGCGATGACGGTCCAGCCCTCGGCATGGAAGTGGCGGGCGGTTTCAAGCCCATAGCCGGACGAACTGCCGGTGATCAGGATGGTTTTCATGTCGGTCTCCCGTGTGTTGTTGACGGGACCGATGTAGCCCGGATAAACTGGATTATCATTAATCATAAATCCTTTTTTAATTTGAGATAGTCCAGAATGGCGGATCCACTTTCCGATATCGTCCGGCTTCTCCGGCCCGGCGCGGTGTTCTCCAAGGGCATCAGCGGTGCCGGGCGCTGGGCGGTGCGCTACGCCGAATTCGGGCAGCCGGGTTTTTGCGCGGTGCTCGAGGGGCGTTGCAGGCTGGCCGTCGATGGAGAGGAGCCGGTCGTGCTGGAGGAGGGCGATTTCGTGCTGCTGTCGGCCACGCCGGCCTTCACCATGTCCGGCATGGAGCCGGCGCAACCGGTCTTCATCGACCCCAAAGCCGATCCCCTGCCTGATGGCGCGGTGCGTTATGGACGGCAGGAGGGGGCGGCCGAGCTCAGGCAGTTCGGCGGCTGGTTCAGCTTTGCCTCGCCCGATGCCGGTCTCCTCGTGGCGCTCCTGCCGCGCATGATCCACATCCGCGGGGTTTCGAGGCTTGCGCAACTCGTCCGCCTCGTGGGCGAGGAGGCCGCAGGGGAGGAAGTTGGCCGCGAACTCATTCTGGAGCGCTATGTCGAGATCCTGCTGATCGAGGCGCTGCGGGCGGTGCCGGCCGAAAGAACGCTGCCCGGCCTGCTGCGCGGCCTGGCCGATCCCCGGCTCGCCGCCGCACTCCGGGCCATGCATGGCGATGTCGGTCGCGCCTGGACCGTCCCGGATCTTGCCCGCGTCGCCGGCATGTCCCGCTCGGCTTTCTTCGAGCGCTTCGCCCGCGCGCTCGGAACCCGCCCGATGGAATATCTCGCCCGGTGGCGCATGAGCCTTGCCAGGGATATGCTGCGCCATGGCGGCCACACGCTGGACGAGATTGCCGAGACGATCGGCTACAGCTGCGCAAGCACCTTCAGCACCGCCTTCAGCCGCCATACGGGCAGCCCGCCCGGCCGTTTCATGCGGCAGGCGGCCCTGTCTTCAAACGCCTGATGGTCCGGCAAAGCCGGCATCAGCCCGCTGGCCTCGTGGTCCTCAACGCGAATACCAGCGGCACGGCAAGCGTATAAACGGCGACCACCGAGAGCCAGACCGCGCCCGGCCATCGTGTCTGGAACGAGAAATAGATCGCCGAGAAGGCCAGCGGCGCGATGATGGAGGAGAGGCTGATGATCGCCTGCACCACGCCCTGGAACTGGCCCTGCTGCGTGTCGTCGACCATTCGCGTCGCGAGCGACTGCAGCGCCGGCACGCCGATGCCGGCAAGCGTGAAGACCGGCATCACGGCGAAGACCATCCAGCCGTGATGGGTGAAGGCCATGGCGGTGAGCGCGATCGACGCGCCACCGATTCCCGTGAGGATGGCGCCGCGCTCGCCGAGGATCCGGGCCGCGGGGCCGGGCAGGAAAATCTGCGTCAACGTCTGGCAGATGCCGAATGTGCCGAGCGAAAGCCCGATCCAGAGACCGTTCCAGCCGAACACGTCATGGCCCCAGAGCGCCCAGCTCACGCCATAGGCCTCGCCGGTGAAGCTGAACAGGAAGAAGATCAGGATCACGGGCAGCATGCCCGTCATCGACAAGACCCAGCGCAGTGGCCGCAGCGGATTGAGCGAGGCCGGATCGAACCTGCCGGCAGTCGCCTCGCGGGTTTCGGGAAGAACGAAAAGGGCGAGCAGGAAATTGCAGCCGTTCAGGAGAGCCGCCGCGATGAACGGCAGTCGCAGCCAGTGATCGCCGAGAAAGCCGCCGGTGACCGGACCGGCGATGAAGCCGATGCCGAACATCGCGCTCATCAGGCCGAAGCGTCGTGCGCGGGTGTCTTCGGCCGAAATATCGGTGATGAAGGCGGCTGCGACCGCCGTGTTGGCGCTGGTGAGGCCGGCAATGGCGCGGCCGAGAAACAGCAGCCAGAGCGAGGGCGCGAAGGCGAGCAGCAGATAGTTGGCTGCCGCGCCGCCAAGCGAGATCAGCAGTACGGGACGCCGGCCGAGCCGATCCGACAGCGTGCCGAGCACCGGGGCGAAGATGAATTGCATCGCGGCATAAAGGGCCGTGAGTGCACCGATATAGGGGGCGACGTCGGCGGAATGGGTCACCTCCTTCAGCAGTGCGGGAAGGATCGGAAAGATCAGGCCGATGCCAAGGGCATCGAGAACGATGGCGGTATAGATGATGATGAGAGGTCTGTTCATGGACGCGTTCCTCTGACGCAGACACGATGGTTCGTGCTTGCGTTGGGCCTGAAGGATCAGGCGCAGGTTTAAGGGAAACGCTGGCCGGCCGGGACGAAGGTCTGCGGCGGCGTGTACTCGACCGTCCTGTTCGCCAGAGGGCGGAGACGATCGCTTTTCGCGATGCGCATTCTCATACACCCGCGCAGGCGGGAGCGCAAGTTCGAGTGCCCCTTGCAGGTCACAGACCGGGCCGATGGTTGCGCCGGCCGTTTTCGGACCTCATAATGACAACTTGCTCGCCTCCCTCAACCGGCGCTGCTAAAATCGGGCCATGTTGGATTTCGACACATGCGAAGCGGCGCGGCAGGCGCGCGATCCGGCGTATGACGGCAGGTTCTTTACCGCCGTCAGAACGACGATGATCTATTGCCGTCCGGTATGCCCGGTGAAACAGCCGCTGACGAAGAATGTCAGCTACTTCCCGACGGCGGCCGCCTGCGAGCGGGCGGGCTACCGGCCGTGCCTGCGCTGCCGGCCGGAAACCGCGCCGTTTTCGCCGGCCTGGAACGGCACGCGCACAACCGTCGAGCGGGCGCTGAAGCTGATCGGCGAGGGCGCGCTGGACGCTGGCACGGTGGAGGACCTTGCCGAACGCCTCGGCGTTGGCGCGCGGCATCTGTCGCGGCTTTTTGCGGTTCATGTCGGCGCCTCGCCATTGCAGACGGCGCAGACGTTGAGAATAGGCCGGGCGAAGCGGCTTCTGGACGAGACTTCGCTGCCGGTCACGGAAGTCGCGCTGCGCGCCGGCTTCGGCAGCGTCCGGCGCTTCAATGCCGCGTTTGCGAGTCTTTACGGACGGCCGCCCTCGGCGATCCGGAGACCGGCGCGATGAGCGGGTTGTTCTATACCTATATCGACAGCCCGGTGGGCGCTCTGCTGGTCGCCGGCGATGGCAACCGGCTGCATTTCATCTCGTTTCCAACCGGCCACAAAGCCTTCGGGCCGCAGCCGGACTGGCAGCGCTATGATGCGCCGTTCGCAGAGGCGCGGCGTCAGCTCGATGCCTATTTCGCCGGCGAACTGAAGCAGTTCGACCTTGCCTATCACCTGTCGGGCAGCGGTTTCCAGAACCGCGTCTGGGAATATCTGGCAACAATCCCCTATGGCGAGACCACGACCTATGGCGCGATCGCCAGGACGCTCGGCGATGCCAATGCAAGCCGGGCGGTCGGAACCGCCAATGGCAACAATCCGCTGCCAATCCTGCTGCCCTGCCACCGCGTCATTGGCGCCAACGGCGCTCTGACCGGCTTCGGCGGCGGTCTGCCGACCAAGAAATATCTGCTGAAGCTCGAGAATGCCTGGGAGGAGCCGCCGCAGGCGGACCTGTTCGCTGGTCGGCTCTAGAGGCTTTCAGAAAGCCGGGTCGCCTTCACCCAGGCCGAAGGGCTTTTGCCGGTAACCCGCTGGAATTCCCGATTGAAGTTCGACTTGGTGTTGAAGCCGCTTTCCAGCATGGCGGTGGTGACGCTGTCGCCGGAAACGAGCCTTTCGCAGGCATGGACGATTCGAAACCGGTTGATGTGGCGGGAGATATTCTCGCCCGTCGCCCGGTTGAGCGCCGCCGAAAGCTGCTTTGCCGGCATCTGCAGCCGTCGGGCGAGGCGCGCGAGGGTGAGCGAAGGTTCGAGATAGAGCCTTTCCTCTGTCAGCAAACCGTCAAGCCGATCGACGATCGCGCGGTCGCCTTCCTCCGGCACGGGCGCTGCGGCGGGGCGCGGCGGCGCCTCCGCTTCGGTCTCGCCGAATGCGTTTGGCGAAACGCTCAGAAGGCCGACCGAAAGCAGCGCGCAAGAGGTGAAGATGGAAATGATCAGCTGCGCCCATCCGGGGTTGTCTGAGAGAAAGGCGATCGCGATCAGACTGTCGCTCAATGCCGATGCCAGCAGGCTGACGGCAATGCCGGTCCACAGCCACAGCGGCTGGCGTCCCGCCTCGAGCCGCGCCAGCGGCAGGGCATCGCCGCCGGATTTCAGCACGTAAAGGATCAGCCCGCCATAGGTGATGAAGATTGCCGGCAGGATGAGGTCGATCGTGGCGGGTGCGAAAAGGATGCAGAAGACGGTGAAGGCCGGCACAAGCAGGTGGAGGCTGTCACGTGCCGGTTTCAGCGGACGCAGAAATGCGGTCTGGAAAGTCAGCCAGGCGAGGACCGGTATCAGGGTCGCCGTCACCGGCTGGACCGGGTGCAGCAGAGACAGCCCGTAATATTGCAGCAGCGCGACGATCAGGCTCTGCACCGCGCAGGCCGAAAGAAACACGATCACCACCGGCGGCCGTTCCTCGACCGTCAGCACCCGCAGGATCAGAAAACCAAGCACCAGAGCGGTGACCATCGGGACGGGCAAAACCAGCATGTCGTCTCCTTCATCTGCCGGTCTGATAGTTCATAAACCGGTTCCGGGCGACCTGAAACCGGATAGAGGACGCCGGAGAGGCCGAAAATTACGAGAAGGAGGCGGTTTCAACCCGAAAGGATACGTCCATGAAAAGCATTCTTCTCTCCCTCCTGTTCTCCTGCGGCGTTGCCGCGCATGCCTTCGCGGCAGAAGACCTTCCCGGCTATGAGCGGATGACCGTGTTTCCGCCGGACCGCGCCCTGCCGGTTGCTGCAAGCCTCTGGTATCCTGCGGGCGTCAGAAGCTATCGCGGCGTCGTCGGCGACAATCCGGTTTTCCATGGCGCGTCGGTGTGGATGGGCGCGCGCATTGCCGAAGGCCAGTATCCGCTGTTCGTCTTCTCCCATGGTTCGGGCGGCAATATGGACAACAGTGCATGGCTGTTTTCGGCGCTGGTCGAAAAGGGGGCGATGGTGCTCGCGGTCAATCACCCCGGCAGCACCTCGGGCGATTCCTCGCCGCGCGCCTCGCTCTATCTTGACCGGCGCGCAGGCGACATTTCCGCGGCTCTCGACGCGCTGCTCTCCGATCCGGTGCTGGGGCTGCATGTGGACAGGTCGCGGATCACCGCGCTCGGCTTCTCGCTTGGCGGTGCAACTGTGCTCAATCTCGGCGGTCTCCGTTTCGATTGGGAGGTCTATCGCGACTACTGCCTAGCCAATCCGAAAGCGACCGATTGCGGCTTTCTGGCCAAGGGCAATGTCGATCTCGATCATCTGCCCGAGGGCTTTTCCGCCGATGGCCGCGACGACCGGATCGGCCACGTCATCGCCATCGACCCAGCCTTCACCTATACGGCGACGGCGGCCAGCGTGGAGGCGGTGACCGTGCCGGTGTCATTCATCAATCTCGGCGACCGGGACCGACTGAAGACCGGCGATGTCTCGGAAAACGGCAGCAATCTCGCCAATCGCCTGGCGGATGCCGACTATCAAGTGGTCGCGCCGTCCTACCACATCACCTTTCTGGGACTTTGCAAGTCCGGCGGCGCTGAACTGCTCGCCGAAGAACAGGACGATCCGGTCTGCACCGATCCGGACGGCGTGGATCGCGCCGATACCCACAAAAAAATCATAAAGGCCGTTGCCGCATCGGCAGGGCTGTGATGGCTTCGGACGGCTGGCGACACAGAGGGCCAAAAGCCCGCGACTAATCAAAAAAAATACCCCCGGAAAGCGTTGCCGCTCCGGGGGTAGTGCAGGGCCCGAAGGACCCTGCGATCTGTTTGCGTGACTTAGAAGTCGCGCTGCAGACGGAACCAACCGGCCCAGTAGTCATCAGCGTAGTACTGATCAGGCGTGTCGGTGTATTCAACGTTCAGCTTGGCGCTCAGGCCTTCGACGATGGTGTAGTCGAACAGCGCACCGGCGGACCAGTAGTCTTCGTTGTCGGCACCCGGGATTTTGGCCGAGGTCCACTGAGCAGCAGGCGTAATGGAGAACTTGTCGGTTACGTTCAGCTTGTAGCCGGCAGCAAGAGCCCACTCAGCATATACGCCCGGGATAACGGTCGGGGTCGGCAGCGAGTAGTTCTGGAAGTCGTTGTTGCCGTAAGAGTTGGCGTAAGCGTTCCAGCCGGTGGAGTAGTTGGCGCCGAGGTCGAGCGAGCCCGGGCCGAGTGCCAGCGAGGTCATCAGACGGAACGAAGCTTCTTCGTTGTAGGTGTCGTAACCAACATCGAGCTTGGCGCCAATGCCGCCAGCCTGGAAGCCTACGCGACCGGAAACGCCGAGCTTGGGCGTGTTGTCGCCAGAGTTGGAAAGGCCAACCATGGAGGGCTCAAGCGCGTCGAGCGAGAGACCGCCTACGAAGCCTTCGCCAACATAGACGTAGCGCATCGAGTTGAAGTTGGTCTGACCTGCAAGGTCGTCGATTTCGCCGAGAAGACCTTCATCCCAGTAGCTGAGGAACTTACCAGCCTGGAAGCCGCCGAGGCCGAGGTAGGCTTCGTCGATGTAGGTGTCGCTGGAGCCATCGTTCGAATAGTATTCGCTGTTCAGAACGATCACACCGGTCAGAGCGCCGAGTTCGGTGTCGGTCTTGGAAGATACGACCAACTGGCCGCGCGTCCAGGCGTTCCAGGTGTCTTCGACGTTGCCGCCGGTCTGTGCATCGATCTGGAAACGGATGTAACCGCCGACGTTAAGGCAGGTTTCAGTGCCCGGGATGTAGAAGTAGCCGGCGCCGAAAGCGTCGCAGACTTCAACATAGTTGGCCTGTACGGGTTCGATCACGACGACCGGATCAGCTGCCTGGGCAGCGGAGGCAGCGGCGAAAGCTGCTGCGGAGCCCAGGAAAAGGCTTTTGATGGTCATAGTTAAATCCTCAATTTAATCGAGCATGGAAAGGAGGCGCTAGCCCCGATTTAGTGAAGTCCGGTGAATTGCCCCCCGGCTTCTGGCAACCATTAACAACGTCTTGTGCGTCCGTCTCAATAAACCCTAGGTGGAACTATAAATCATTTGATTGAATAAAAGGGGGTGGTGCAAATTCGCAACAAAAACGGATGCAGCCCGCTCATGGCGAATCATGTCGGCCGCGTCTGAACCGTCAGCTTGCTTTTTTCGCCCTGGCGGAGAATTCCTTTTAAATCAGTCGATTAAAAGAGAGTTTCTGCGCAGGCGCACGGTGCTTCGCGGAGTTGTAGCGGGTATTGGTCCGGTTGTTGCTCCCGCTGAACGGGGGAGAAAATGAACAAAATCTTAACGCGCTGCCGCGCGCGCCCTCCGACGCTGAAAAACAGGCCATAAGGATACCCGGATGTTTGCTGGCCCAACGTCTGCTGGTCGAGGGCGGCAGGAAAAATTATTTTATAACAATAAGATATTTTGGTTTTAGAGCGTTCGTTTCGCTGGTGATGGCGATCACGCGGCCTGGTTTCGAACCCGTCCATGGAGGAATACGGCATTGATTCCATGGCCTATTCCGTCAGGCGAAAAAAAGACGCGCTCATCGAAATGAACGCGTCCTCTGCAACCTGGGATTTAACGAAGCCTTAATATGTGCCGGAATCAGGTCTCCGGATCGCCGCGCCGCATCATTTCGGGGATGGGCATGGAGAGGATATTGTAGCCATTGTCGACGAAATGAATCTCGCCGGTCACGCCGGAGGCGAGGTCGGAGAGCAGATAGAGCGCCGAACCGCCGACATCCTCGATCGTGGTCGAACGGCGCAGCGGCGCGTTGCGCTGCTGCCATGCGTAGACGAGACGCGCGTCGCCGACGCCGGAGCCCGCGAGCGTACGCACCGGACCGGCCGAAATCGCGTTGACGCGAATCCCCTGCGGGCCGAAGTCGCCGGCAAGGTAGCGCATCGAAGCTTCCAGACCGGCCTTGGCCACGCCCATGACATTATAGTTGGGCACCACGGCGGTGGAGCCGCCATAGGTGAGCGTCAGCAGCGATCCGCCGTCCGGCATCAACGCGGCGGCGCGCTTGGCCACTTCGGTGAAGGAGAAGCAGGAGATCACCATGGTGCGGACGAAATTTTCCCGCGAGGTGTTGGCGTATTGGCCCTTGAGTTCGCTCTTGTCGGAAAAGCCGATCGCGTGAACGAGGAAATCAAGCTTGCCCCAGCGCTCCTCGATTGCGGCAAACACCGAATCGACGCTGGCGATGTCTTCGACGTCGCAGGGGACGACGAAGTCGGAACCGACCTCGGCCGCCAGCGGATGAACCCGCCGGCCGAGCGCCTCGCCCTGATAGGTGAAGGCAAGCTCCGCGCCCTCGGCGTGAACCGCCTTGGCGATGCCCCAGGCAATCGAATGATTGTTGGCAACGCCCATTATCAGGCCGCGTTTGCCTTTCATAAGTCCGGTCATTTGCGCATTATCCATTGTAGCGCTGGAAGACCAGCGTAGCGTTCGTGCCGCCAAAGCCGAACGAGTTTGAAAGAACGGTGTCGATCTTGGCGTTGTCGATGCGCTCGCGCACGATCGGAACGCCTTCGAACTCGGGATCGAGTTCATCGATATGGGCGCTCTCGCCAATGAAGCCTTCCTGCATCATCAACAGGCTGTAGATCGCCTCCTGGGCGCCGGCAGCGCCGAGCGAATGGCCCGTCAGTGATTTGGTCGACTGGATTTTCGGCAGCTTGTCGCCGAAGACTTCCTTAATGGCCCCGATCTCGCGGCTGTCACCGACCGGGGTCGACGTGCCGTGAGTGTTGATATAGTCGATTTCGCCGTTGACGGTCTCGATCGCCATCTTCATGCAGCGCACCGCGCCTTCGCCGGAAGGGGCGACCATATCATAGCCGTCGGAGGTCGCGCCGTAACCGACCACTTCGCCGTAAATCTTGGCGCCGCGCGCCTTGGCGTGTTCCAGCTCTTCCAGAACCACGACGCCCGCGCCGCCGGCGATGACGAAGCCGTCGCGGTTGGCATCATAGGCCCGCGATGCCCGGGTCGGATCGCTTTCGTTGAAATCGCTCGACATCGCGCCCATGGCGTCGAACAGGTTGGACATCGTCCAGTCGAGGTCCTCGTGGCCGCCGGCGAACATCATGTCCTGCTTGCCCCACTGGATCATCTCGACGGCATTGCCGATGCAGTGCGCGGACGTGGAACAGGCCGACGAGATCGAGTAGTTGACGCCGTGGATCTTGAACCAGGTCGCAAGCGTGGCCGAGGCCGTCGAAGACATTGCCTTCGGCACGGCGAAGGGGCCGATCCGCTTCGGCGAGCCGTTCTTGCGGGTAATGTCGGCCGCATCGATCAGCGTGCGGGTCGAGGGACCGCCCGAACCCATGATGATACCGACGCGCGGCTTTTCACTGTAATCGCTCTCTTCCAGGCCGGCATCGGCGATCGCCTGCTTCATGGCGACGTGGTTCCACGCGCCGCCCTGCGAGAGAAACCGCATGGCGCGGCGGTCGACCTTGTCGCTGGTATCGATATTCGGGCTGCCCCAGACCTGGCACCGGAAGCCGTGTTCGGCAAAGTCCGGCGAAAAGGTGATGCCCGATTTGGCCTCACGCAGCGAGGCGGTGACTTCGGCCGCATCGTTTCCGATCGAGGATACGATTCCCAACCCTGTGACGACAACACGTCTCATATCTGTTGACCTCTTTATTTGACTTGCAAGCGAAGCGTTACTCTGCCTTGTCCTTGGACAGGCCGACGCGCAGGTCGCTCGCCTGGTAGATCGTTTCGCCATCGGCCTTCAGCCAGCCATCGGCCGTGCCCAGAACCAGGCGACCGCGCATGACGCGCTTGAAGTCGATGCCGTATTCGAGAAGCTTGACGGACGGGCGGACCATGCCCTTGAACTTGACCTCGCCGGTGGAAAGCGCCATGCCGCGGCCTTCCTCGCCCAGCCAGCCGAGGAAGAAGCCGGTCAACTGCCACATGCCGTCAAGACCCAGGCAGCCCGGCATGATCGGGTTGCCCTTGAAGTGGCAGGCGAAATACCAATCGTCGGGGGCCACATCATATTCGGCGCGAATGAAGCCCTTGTCGTGGGCGCCGCCGGTCTCCGATATTTCGGTGATCCTGTGGACCATCAACATCGGCGGAAGCGGCAATTGCGCATTGCCCGGGCCGAAAAGCTCGCCCTCGGCGCACTTGATGATGTCCTCGTAGTCGAACTGCGATTGTCTCGTGCTCATTAAAACTCTGCTTCCCTTCGTTCAGCGAGGGGGTTTCGTGTCTGCCTCAAGATAAGGGCGTAACCGCTTTCCAGCAATGCGCGGCGGTATTACTTCACCAAAATCTGCAAACCCTTCATCGTTTCGCTCCACCCGTGGCCATACAGGAAGCCGCCGCCTGCTGCCAGAGTGAAACGCCATTCGGGCCCGTATTTGCAGTTTAATTTCAAGTGCCGCAAGCCCTCGCCCTATTGAAAGCGATTCTCAATCCCGTTATATCGGGCTATATTTGTGTTGTGACAGTTCAGGCGCCCGTAGGAATTATGGCAGCGAGACATCGTATCTCCGAAGCAAGGCTCCGCGAAAGCGGTCTGCGTCCCACGCGCCAGCGTGTTGCGCTGGCCGAACTGCTGTTTGCCAAGGGCGATCGCCACCTGACCGTCGAGGAACTGCATGACGAGGCGATCGAGGCCGGCGTGCCGGTTTCGCTGGCGACCGTCTACAACACGCTGCATCAGTTCACCAATGCCGGCATGATCCGGGTGCTCGCCGTCGAGGGCGCCAAGACCTATTTTGACACCAACACCTCGGATCATCATCACTTCTTCATCGAGGGCGAAAACCAGGTCGTGGACATGCCCGAAAGCAGCATTTCGCTCACCGGCATGCCGACCCCGCCCGAGGGCATGGAAATCGCCCATATCGATGTCGTGGTTCGGCTGCGCCCCAAGCGTCGCTGATACGGTCAACTCTCCGTTCGTGCCGAACGCCGCAGCAGCAGCAATCCCGCCCACTCCCTGAGCGCGGTGGAAAGCATCATCGCGTTGATCATCGGCTTGTAGAAGCTGAAACCGAGCCGGATATTGCCATCGGTGCGATAATCGGCGGGCCATGGCGTCACCGTCATGCGCTGGCGGCCAAACAGCGCCATCGAACGCGGCATGTGATAGGCCGATGTGATGACGATGCAACTTGCATGTTTCAAACCCTGATTTTCCAGCAATGCCGCCGTCAGGCTGGCGTTTTCCGAGGTATTGCGCGCGCTCGGCTCGTATATCAGCCGTTCCGCGGCGATGCCGTGATCGGCGAAGAACCGGGCGGCGGGGTCGGCCTCGCCATGGATATTGCCCGACAGCGAATTATCGCCGCCGGTCACCAGGATTTTCATCGCCGGATAGAGCCGCGCGAGCCTGAGCGCCTCGATATAACGGTCGGCTGCGCTGGAGAAGACATAGGTGCCGCGCCGCGCCGAAATGCCGGTGCTGATGCCGCCGCCGAGTACGATTGCCAGGGCGGGCGGCGTTTCAAGTTCCGGTCGGGGAAAACGGTTCTCCAGGTCCGCCATCAGCATTGCCCCGGTCGTGGTGAAACAGGCGATGCCGAGCGTGATGGCCGCGAGCGCGGCGAAAACTGCTGCCGCCGCGATCCACGAAAAGGCGAGGCAGGCGAGCGCGGCCAGCGTCGTCAGAAAGGCGAAGGCGAGCGGCTGGAAGATCATCCAGAACAGTTTTGAGGCGACAAACATCCGGCCGCGTTTCCAGACCCGGCGGCTTTACGCCGAGGCCTTCTTGGTCTCGCTCTTGCGGAAGACATAGTCCGTCTCCTGTCGAAGAGTCTCGTCCGGGCGCAGGATGGCGTTGGGAAAACCCTTATGGTTGACGGCGTCGGGCCAGACCTGGGTTTCCAGACAGAAGCCGGCGAACGGGCCGTAGGGAAAGCCGCTCAGGCCTTCCGGGGTCTCGTCAAGCTTGAAGGCGGTGTAGAATTGCACGCCGGGTTCGGTGGTCAGCACATCCATGGTGACGCCGGAGGGCGGCGCGCGCACGCTGATAACCGGGCGCTTTTCCATGCGCTCCGACGACAGGCAGAAATTATGGTCGAACAGCACCTGCCGCCCGTTCGGATATTCCCGTTTCATCGGCTGGGGCTTGCGGAAATCGAATGGCGTGCCCGCCACCGGCGCCAGTTCGCCGGTCGGGATCTGGCGCTCGTCGGTCGGCAGGTAATGCTCGGCGGTGATCATGATCTGGTGTTCCAGCGTGTCCGTGCCATTGCCGAGGTTGAAATAGCTGTGATTGCAGATATTGGCGATTGTCGGCTTGTCGGTGGTGGTCTCGTAGACCACCGAGAACACGCCGTGCGGCTTGAGCTGAAAATGGGCGCGGATCGTGCAATTGCCCGGAAAGCCGCCGCGGCCGTCGCGGTCCACGATCTTCAGCGTCACCCGATCCTCGCCGATCTCCTCGAATTCCCAGAGGCTTACGCCGGTGCCGTCGCTGCCGCCATGGAGGTTGGTGACGCCGTTTTCATTGCGGTCGACCTGGTATTCCGTGCCGTCGATGGTGAAGCGGCCATCGGCGATGCGGTTGGAGGAGCGGCCGGGCGTTGCGCCGAAATAGGGCGAATAGTCGAGATAGTGCTCGAACGCGTCGAAGCCCAGCACCAGCGCGTGCGGGTGGCCGTCCAGGCGCAGATCCTGCACCACCGCGCCCCAGTTCAGGATATTGGCGGTCAGCCCGCCGCCGGAGATCGTGACCCGTTCTACCGCCTGTCCGTCTCGGGTTTTTCCGAAGTCCTGGGGCGTGTTCATTGCTTTTCTCCGCGATATGTCATTGCGGCGCGATACTGCGCCGGAAAGGGGAGGGCTTCAAGCACCCTCCCGATCGATCTGTCGGCCGATCCCGATTTCTTCCAGATGATAGGGCGTGGTCTGGTAGACCTCGTTGATCCAGTTGCCGAACAAGAGATGGGCATGCGAGCGCCAGCGGTTCTGCGGCGTGCGCGCCGGATCGTCGCCGGGGAAATAGTTATGCGGCAGGTCGACCGGCACATTGGCCTCGACATCGCGCCGGTATTCATCGCCAAGCGAGTTCGAATCATATTCGATATGATTGAACATGTAGAGCCGGTTGGCGAATTCCTCGTGAGCGAGGCATGGCCCGACCTCGTCGGAATCGATCAGGATTTCCATGCCGGAAGCCTTCGCCAGTTCCGCGCGCCGCACCTCGGTCCAGCGCGACACCGGAACCTGGAAATCGTCGGAAAAGCCGTTGAGATAGATCGAGGACGGCTTCAGGTTCTGGTGGCGATAGATGCCGAAGGCCTTCTTGTCGAGAAGATGCTTGGCGACGCCGTGAAAGTGATAGGCCGCCGCCATCGCGCCCCAGCAAATATTCATCGTCGAATGGCAGTGGGTGGTCGTCCAGTCGAGGATTTCCTTCAACTCGTCCCAATAGGTGACCTCCTCGAAGGCGAGTGTCTCGATAGGCGCGCCGGTGATGATGAAGCCGTCGAACTTGCGGTCGGCGACCTCGTCCCAGGTGTTGTAGAACGACAGCAGATGCTCGATCGGCGTGTTCTTGGCCTTGTGGCCGCCGACGCGGATCAGCGACAGCTCGATCTGCAGCGGCGAGGCGCCGAGCAGGCGCGCGAACTGCAGCTCGGTCTTGATCTTGTTCGGCATGAGATTGAGCAGCCCGAAGTGCAGCGGGCGGATATCCTGCCGCTCCGCAACCGTTTCCGTCTTGACCCGCACGCCTTCCGCAATCAGCGTTTCATAGGCGGGCAGTGTGTCTGGAATCTTGATAGGCATGTTCACATCCATACAAACAGAAAACCGGCCGCGCACAAATCGCAGGCCGGGGGCTTCCGCTCGCTCGGCCCTTTAGCGACTTGTTTAACGTGGCTGCAAGCCGGCCGGCCAAATCACCACGAGGAAGCAGTCAATAGCGCCGTACGGGGCAGGCGTCAATATTTTCGGCTTACGACGCCGTCCGTCGCCATGCCGCCGTGGCAATGCCCATCGCCATCAGCGCGCCGCCGCCGAGGCGGGGCAGGAGGGCGGTGACGACCGGGGAGGCAAGCTTTTGCCGGAGCCTGTCGGCGGCAAGCGCATAGGCGAGCGCGTTGAGCGCGGCGAGGGTGACGAAGGTCGAAATCAGGATGGCGAATTGCGGCGCGAGCGGTGCCTGCGGCTGCACGAATTGCGGCACGAAGGCGATGAAGAACACGATCGATTTCGGGTTGAGAGCGGTCACCATCAGGGCATGGGTGAAGACGTGCCGGGGCGGGAGCGCGGTTTCCGAGGCCGAGGGCACGGCATCGCCGACGCCCTTGCTGCGAAACAGCTTGAAGCCGAGATAGACGAGATAGGCCGCGCCGATCCATTTCAGCACCATGAACAATTGCGCGGATGCCAGCACCAGAGCGCCGAGACCAGCCAGCGAGGCGGTCATAGCGATGAAATCGCCGAGCGCGACGCCCGCGACAGTCGCCAGCGCCACCCGGCGGCCCTGGCTCAAGGCATAACTCAGCACCAGCAGCACCGTCGGTCCGGGGATCAGCAGCAGCACTGTCGAGGCGGCGGCAAAGGCGAGCCAGATATGCAGGTCCATGGCGTTTCATCTCCTGTTTCCGCAAGCAAAGACAGAGGTCGAGACCGTTTTCAAGCGTGTGACAAGAAAAATCGCCGGACCGCCCTTGACCTTCCAGCCACTGGAAGCCCCATCTCTGCCGCAACAGGTTCCGGAAGGAGAATGACAATGACCGAGACCATCAAGATCGAAGGCATGGGCTGCGGCGGTTGCGTGGCGACCGTGACGAAGGCGCTTTCCGCTGTGCCGGGCATTTCAGATGTGGAGGTGAGCCTCGAGAAACACGAGGCGCGGTTTGCTTTGAGTGCGCCGGCAACGCGTGAACAGGCGGTGAAGGCTGTTGAGAGTTCCGGTTACGACGTGAAGGAGTGAGCCAGACCGGCCTGTCCGGGTTCGACTGAGATTGCTTCGATCCGGAAACGCCGCAGCCCACAATCTCCCCCCTTGAGGGGGAGATGTCGCGAAAGCGACAGAGAGGGGTGAACCCTCTCCGAGAGGTTCGGAGCTTGCAGTTTTTAGGGCTTGCGCCCTTTACCCCTCTCTGCCCCTGTCGGGG
>NZ_DEPM01000284.1:0-639 GCF_002358775.1 Martelella sp. UBA3392 | reverse complement strand
ACCCCTCTCTGCCCCTGTCGGGGCATCTCCCCCTCAAGGGGGGAGATTGATGGGAGCAAGCGGCGCGCCTGAGATCAAAAAAGGAAAGCGGGTATGGAACATACCGTCTCGAAATCAAACAAGCCTGCCCACATCACCCTTCCGGTGACGGGCATGACCTGCGCCTCCTGTGTCAGCAGCGTCGAGCGGGTCGTCGGCCGGGTGGAGGGCGTTTCGGCGGTCTCCGTCAACCTCGCCACCGAGACGGCCGATGTCACGCTGGACGATCCGAAGGCCGCCGGCGACGTGATCGCTGCGATCGGCAAGGCCGGCTATGGCGTGGCGATCGAGACCGTCGAACTCGGCATCGAGGGCATGCATTGCGCCTCCTGCGTCGGCAATGTCGAACGCGCGCTGATGGCCGTGCCCGGCGTCGTCTCGGCGCATGTGAACCTTGCAAGCGAGCGGGCGACCATCGAGGCTGCCGCCGATAGCGCCGCGCTGATGGCCGCCGTCGAGAGGGCCGGCTACATCCCGCGCCGTATCACCGATGCCACCGCCGAAACCGAGACCCACGCGGATATCAGGGCGAAGGAGCAGGCCGCGCTGAAGCGTGATTTCCTGGTGGCGCTGATTTTCACCCTGCCGCTGTTCGTGCTG
>NZ_DEPM01000064.1:0-15563 GCF_002358775.1 Martelella sp. UBA3392 | reverse complement strand
CGGGCAGATATGGCCCGCGCCGCGCAGCACGTGAACCAGCGCGTAGAGACCCGCGCCGTGGCTCATCGGCGCGGCGTAAAGCGCCGCATCGCTTTCTGTCACATCATCGACATCGGCGAGATAGCTGAGCGACATGTCGGCAAGCATGGCGTGGGTTATGATCACGCCCTTGGGCCTGCCGGTGGTGCCGGAGGTGTAGAACAGCCAAGCGAGTTCGCGCGGTCCGCGCTCCTCAGTCGTCATCGGCTGCATCTGTGTTGCGCGGGCGAATGTCTCGCCCGGCACAGTCAGTATCGCTGGAGCCTTGATGCCTGCGGCCAGGCTTTCGGAAACCAGCGCGAGCCGCGCGCCGGAATGTTCGATGATCCAGTTCGCCTCCTTCGGATGCAGCTTGGCGTTGACCGGCACCGCTGCCGCCCCCGCCTTCCAGATGCCGAACAGAGCGATCAGATATTCCGGGCTGTTCTTCATGAACAGCACGACCCGATCGCCCGGCGCAACACCCACTTCCTCGGCAAGAAAGCGCGCGAAGCCGCCGGCGCGCGCGTTAAACGCGGCGTAATCGGCCACCATTTCCGAGCCCAGCAGCAAGGCGGGTGCTGCGGGCCAGCGCTTGGCCGCGCGGTCGAGCCAGTGGGCGATGTTCATGTCGCCGCCGCCTCAAGCACCGAGGCATAATTGGCGACGCCAGAGCCGCCCATGTTGAAAACCAGCGCGCGCTCGGCGCCGGCGCGCTGCATGTCGCCCGCCTCGCCCAGAACCTGCCTTGCGGCCATGACATGCATCGAAACGCCGGTGGCGCCGACAGGATGGCCTTTGGCCTTCAGCCCGCCGGAAAGATTGACCGGCAAGATGCCGTCCCGCGCGACCCAGCCCTCCTCGATCGCCCGGTGGCCCTCGCCCGGTGCGGCAAGCCCCATCGCCTCGTAGACCATCAGTTCGGCGATTGTGAAGCAGTCATGCACCTCCGCCACATCGATATCGCTAATGCCGAGCCCTGCCGCCTCAAGCGCCTGCCGGATCGCCATCGCCGCCCCGGTGAGTTCCGTCGACGATCTGCGCGACATCGGCAGAAAATCGCTGACCTGGGAGCGTGCCCGGATGGCAACCGCCCGCGCGGCACCCCGCGCCGCCTCGTCGCGGATGACCACGAGCGCTGCCGCGCCATCGGAAATCAACGAGCAATCGGTGACCTTCAACGGATCGGCGATCATCGGGTTGCGCTCGGACACCTGCCGGCAGAAATCGAAATCGAGCGGCTTGTGCATCTGCGCCAGCGGGTTGGCCATGGCATTGGCGTGGTTCTTGACCGCGATGCGAGCAAGCGCATCCGTCCTGTCGCCATATTGGGCGGCATAGGCCCTTGCGAAGCGGGCGAAGATTTCAGGGAAGGAGACGCCAGCCTCCTCCCGCTGGTCGGACGCGCCGGCAAGCCCGGCGGTCACTTCCGGCGTGGTCAGATGGGCCATCTTCTCCACGCCGATCACCAGCGCCGCACCCACCCTGCCCGCCTCCACCGCATCGATGGCGCCCCATAGCGCCGCCGAGCCGGAGGCGCAGGCGTTTTCAAGCCGGGTCGCGGGCGTGAAACGCAGGTCGGGATCGATGTCGAGCGCCAGCGAGGAGGCGAAGGCATCGCCGACCATGCCGGAATTGAAGTGCCCGAGCCAGATTCCGCCGATTTCTGAAGCGGGAACGCCGGAATGCTCCAGCGCCTCCCTTCCCGCAGAAACCACGAGTTCGGGCAGCGTTTCGGCAAGCCGTCCAAAGGGCGTATGGCCCCAGCCGATGATGCGCGCCATCTCAGTCGACCTTGACCAGCCTGTTGCGCAGGATGCCGATACCCTCGACCTCGAGTTCGACGACATCGCCCGGCGACAGGAAGCGCATATGTTCGAGCCCGCAGCCGTTGCCGACCGTGCCGGAGCCCAGAAACTCACCGGGCCGCAGCGTTTCGGATGCAGAGACGTGCTCGATCACCTGTTCGAAGCTCCAGAACATCGTGCCGGTATTGCCGTGACCCCATTCCTCGCCATTGACGCGGCAGATCATGGTCTTGTCGTAGGGGTTGCCGAATTCATCCGCCGTCACCAGGCACGGGCCCATCGGGTTGGCGGTGTCGAAATCCTTGCCCTTGGCGGGGCCGAGCTGGCCGCCCATTTCGGCGGTCTGGGCATCGCGGGCGGTGAAATCGTTGAAGATCGTGTAGCCGAAGATATAGGGACGGGCGTCGGCGGCCTTGATGTCCTTGGCGGTCTTGCCGATGTAAATCCCGAATTCCAGCTCGAAATCCATGAATTTGGAATAGCTGGGCCAGATCACATCGGTTTCGTGGCCGACGACGGAGAAGCGATTGGCCTTGTAGTAGATCGGCTGTTCGTAAAAGGTTTCCGGCACCGAGAGAATGCCCTTGCGGGCCATCTCCGCCTCCGCCTCTTCCGGATTGTCGAACTGCCGGGCACGCAGCTTGCGGGCCTGCTGGAAGGCCTGTTTCAGATGAGTTTCGAAGCAGAGGCAATCGCGCATCTGGATCGGCGGCTCGATGGGCGCCATCAGCCTGACGGCACTCCGTTCCAGCATATGGCCGTTCGCTGCCGAGGCCTCGGCCTGCCGGGCGCGTTCGAGTGCCGCGTCACCGCCCTCGATCAGCCCCTGGATCGAGGCAATGGCCCCGTCGGTGGCGGCGGCGAGATCGAGGATGCGTTCGCCATCGCCGAGAAGCGCGCCGGGGCGGCCGACGCCGTCGCCGCGATCATAAGTCACCAGTTTCATTGCATTTCCTCCCAAGAAAACATGATTTAGCTATTGGCTGTCTGGCTCCGGTCGCGATGTTTGAGACCGGCGGTCAGCATCGCGACGATATGGGTGGCCGCCGCAGCGGTATCGGCCGAATCCGCGGTGCCTCCGGAAAGGCGCGCCATGCGGCCATTGTCCATCATTACGATCATCATCGCGCCGAGCATGGTCTGGTAGGCCCAGTTCACCTCGGCCCTTGTCCAGTCCGGAAAACATTCCGCAAGCGCGTCGAGCATCATCTCGGCCACCGGATCGAACATCTCGCGGAAGATCCCGCGCCCCTCCGAACTTGGATCGGAAAGCTCGCGGGCGAGGATACGGCCGAAGGCGCCATCGTTGGCGTTATCGCGCAGGCCGAACATCGGCACGATCAGCGCCTTGACCACGAGTTCCACGCGCTTGTCCCAATCGGCCTCCGAACGGGCAAGCTGGAGCCCGACAACGCGCTGGCCGCGGATCGCCGGCGACCGGGTTTCGAAAATGGCGCGGTAAAGCCCTTCCTTGGAGCCGAAATGATAGTTGATCAGGGCCACCGGCACATCGGCGCGAGCGGCGATCTTGCGCACCGTCGTCGCGTCGTAGCCGTATTTGCCGAACACGGCTTCGCCGGCCGAAAGGATTTTCTCTTTCGACGTCGCACCCTGTTTTTCTTGGTTTTTTGGCTCGTTCACGCTGCTTTCCCGTCCTGAATTGAACAAACAATAAAAAAGGTTGAACAGTTGTTCAAGTCCTATTATCCTTTTTTGTGGAGGCACCGGCAACGGTGACAATCAGGGAGGATTTCATGAACCGAATTATCACCACACTTGCGCTTTCAGGCGGCGTCGCGCTCGCAGCTCTCTCACCGGCGATGGCCCAGGAGACGCTGCGTCTCACCATCGCATCGGGGCACCCGGAGGTGTTTCTCTGGGTCAAGCACATGCACGAGACCTTCATTCCCACGGTCAATGAAGCGCTCGCCGAAAAGGGCGACCTGCAGATCGAATGGACCGAGGCCTATGGCGGTACGCTGATGAAGCTCGGCTCGGAAGCGGAGGCGCTTGAGACCGGCATTGCCGATGTCGCGATGGCCTCCGGCGTGTTCGATCCCGCCGGCATGGGCATACTCAATATCACCTACGCCATGCCCTTCGGCCCGATCGATCCGGAGATGGTCACCTCGGCGGTCGAGAAGGCGCTTTACGGCACCGAAGGCCTGATCGACCAGCTCACGGATGAAACCGGCGTCGTCTATATCGGCGGCGGCGTGGCGATCGACGGCTACAACATTGCCGCCAAGCGCCCGATCCGGACCCGCGCGGACATGGACGGCATGCGCATCGGCGGTGCCGGGCCGAACCTTGCCTGGCTGAATTCCACCGGCGCGGTCGGCGTCCAGGGCAGCTACGTCACCTTCTACAACGACATCTCGACCGGGGTTTACGACGGCAATATCGGCTGGATGACGGCCAATGTTCCAGCCCGCATCTACGAGGTCGCGCCCTACTGGAACCGCACCGATTTCGGCGCGATGTATATCGGCGGGCTCGGCGTTGCCGAACGGATATGGGACGAATTCTCCGACGACACCAAGGACGCCTTCCGCAAGGGCGCGGAAGCCTATTCCAAAGCCTTCTTCGCGGAGCAGTCGGCAAAATACGCAGCCAATGAAAAGACCATGCTTGAGGGCGGCGGCGAGGAAATCAAGATGGAGCCCGCCGAACGCCAGGCCTGGATCGACGGCATGGACAACCCGGTGACGGCATGGCGCGAGGCGGCGCTCGCCCGCGGCGAGCCGGTGGACGAGATGCTCGAAATCTACCGCGACACGCTGGCCGAAGACGGCTTCACCTTCCCGCGCGACTATCTCGCCGAATAATCCGGCGCGGCCCGGCATGCATTGCCGGGCCCGTCCGAAGACCAATCTGGAGAAAATCATGGCAAATGCACGCGGCCGGCCGGGCCTGCTGCTTGGCCCCGTTGTCGCCGGGCTCAACGCCCTTGGCTCGGTCTGGATCCTTGGCCTGATGCTGCTGATCTGCGCCGACATCATCATGCGCGGCGTCTTCAACGCGCCGATCGCGGGCGTAGCCGAAATGGTGGCCTTTTCCATCGTCGGCATCGTGTTCCTGCAATTGGCCCACACGCTGCGCAGCGGATCGCTGACCCGATCCGATCTGCTGCTGATCGTCGCCGAGCGCCACAGCCCGCGGCTGAAAGGCTTCCTGCTGGCGCTCTACAATCTCGCAGGTGCCGGCATTCTGGCGATCGCGCTCTGGCATTTCCTGCCGTCATTCCTCAGCGCCTGGGACAGGCCGGAGCGGCATTTCATGGGCAATCCCGGCTTCTTCCAGATACCGACATGGCCGCTTTACGGGCTGATGAGCATCGGCATGGCGGCGACCATCCTGCAATTCCTGGCGAACTCTCTCGCCGCCCTGAAGGGAGAGGCCGTATGAGCGGCGTTGAAATCGCGCTCGGCTCGGTCGCCCTGATGCTGGTCCTCATCTATGCCGGGCTGCATGTCGCGATTGCGCTGATCCTCGTCAGTTTTGTCGGCGTCTGGGTGCTGAAGGACAATTTCGATCTCGCCGCCAACATGCTGGTCCTCGCCTTCAAGGATTCGATCACCGACCAGCTTTTCGGCGTGGTGCCGCTGTTCGTGCTGATGGGGCTGGTGGTCTCGATCTCCGGCATGGGCCGCGACACGTTCGATGTCGCGCAACAGGCCTTCCGGCGCATTCGCGGCGGGCTCGGGGTCGCGACCGTGGCGGCGAACGCCGTGTTCGCGGCGATCACCGGCATCTCGATCGCATCTGCCGCCGTATTCACCAAGGTCGCCGTGCCGGAGATGCGCGCCAGGGGCTATACGCCCGAATTCTCGGTCGGTGTGGTGGCCGGCTCCTCGGTGCTCGGCATGCTGATCCCGCCATCGCTGCTGTTCATCCTCTACGGCATCCTGACGGAGCAATCGGTCGGCTCGCTGTTCATCGCCGGCGTGCTGCCCGGCCTGCTCTTGGCGGTCACCTACAGCATCGGCATCATCGCCATGGCGCATCTCAGGCCGGGCTTCGTCGGCGGCCAGATGGCGCAGGAATTCGACGCCCCGCATATGGGCTGGGGCGAGATCGCAGCCAAACTGCTGCCGATCGCAGCCCTTGTGGCCCTCGTGCTCGGCGGCATCTATGGCGGCCTGTTCACGCCGACGGAGGCGGGCGGCGCGGGTGCCGCCGGGGCGCTCGCGATCGCGATCGTCAAGCGCCGCCTCAACTGGCGCGATTTCTGGCAGGTTCTGGTCCAGACCGGCCACACCACCGCATCGATCTGTTTCCTGATCATCGGCGCCAGCCTCTATTCGCGCATGCTCGCCTTCACCGGCATGCCGGGCTGGCTGGGCCGCACGGTGCTGGAGGCCGGATTTTCGACCGAGGGCGTGGTGCTGGCGATGGTCGTTGTCATGGTGCTGCTCGGCACCATTCTCGACAGTTCCTCGATCATGCTGCTGGTGCTGCCGATCGCGGTTCCGATCCTGAACGGTCTCGGCGTCGACCTGATCTGGCTCGGCGTGATCGCGATCCTCGCCGTCGAGATCGGCCTTCTGACGCCGCCCTTCGGCATCGCCGTCTACGTCATCAAATCAACGCTCGGTCCGGACAGCGACATCACGCTCGGGCAGATCTTCCGCGGCGCGGCCCCGTTCGCGCTGATGATGCTGTTCGTGCTCGCGCTCGTATTCCTGTTCCCGGCCATCGCCACCGCACTGCTTTAGGGAGAAAGAAATGTCCAGATGGAAATATACCAAGGGTCTACACGATCTCGGCAATGGCTGCTGGGGCTATCTGGTGCCGGACGGTTCATGGGGCTGGTCCAATGCCGGGCTGATCGCCGATGGCGAGGCCACCCTGCTTGTCGACACGTTGTTCGACCTGAAATGCACCGCCGACATGCTGGCCGAGATGCGCAACGCCGTGCCGGCGTCGGAAAAGATCGGCATCCTGGTCAATACCCATGCCGATGGCGACCACACCTTCGGCAATCAGTTGGTCAAGGGCGCGCGCATTATCGGCACCGAGGGCACGGTCAGCGATTTCAACCGCTTCGACCCCAAGGTCCTGCTCGCGGTTCAAAACGATCCGAAGAAATTCGGCCGCTCCGGTGAGTTCATGGCCGAATGCTTCCGCCCGTTCGATTTCTCCGGCATCGAACTGACGCCGCCGACCGAGACCTTCAAGGACCGCATGACCATCAAGGTCGGCAACAAGACGGTGGAGCTGATCGAGGTCGGTCCCTCCCATTCGCTCGGCGACGCGTTGATCTACGTGCCGGAGGACAAGGTTCTCTACACCGGCGACATCCTGTTTTCCGCCGGCACGCCGATCGCCTGGTACGGGCCGATCGCCCGCTGGATCAATGTCTGCAACATGGTGCTGGACATGGATGTCGAGATCATCGTCGCCGGCCATGGCCCGCTGTCCACCAAGGAAGACGTGCGCAAGATGCGCGACTACCTGCTCGAAATTACCGAGAAGGCTCGTCCGTTCTACGAGCAGGGCGTGGATTATCTCGACGCCGCATACAAGATCGAACTCGGCGAATATCGCGACTGGAACGACGCCGAGCGCGTTGTCGTGACGCTGCGAACGCTGTATGACGATTTCGACAATGCGCCGATCCGACCCAACCGCGTGCCCATCCCCTTCTTCGAGGAGATGAAGGATATGCGCGAAAGCCTCGGGAAACCGCCGGTGCATCACGAATATTGCAGCCATGATCATCATGATCACTGAGTCATTCGGGAGTTATCCATGAAGCTGTTCCACGCGCCCGGCGCCTGTTCCGACGGGATTGTTCTGCTCCTCGACATCATCGGCGTACCTTACGAAATTCACGAGCTCGACGTGAGGAAAGGCGATCAGCGCCAACCCGACTATCTCGCGATCAACCCGAAGGGCAAGGTTCCCGCATTGTTGCGCGACGATGGCAGGCTGCTCACGGAGTTTCCGGCGATCGCCTTCTGGCTTGCCCGCAAATATCCCGAGGCCGAACTGCTGCCGACGGACCCCGATGGCGAGGCAAGGGCGCTGGAGCTGCTCGATTTCATCGTCTCGTCGATCCATATGCGCGGCACGGCGCTGGTGCAGCGGCCATCGGCTTTCGCCAGTTCCGCCGAGGCGCAGGAAGAGGTCAAGGCGATGGGCCGGCAGGCCATCGAGCGGGGGCTTTCGCAGCTTGACAGGGAACTGGGCGATCAGAAATTCCTGATGGGTGATCGCTTCACCCTGCCGGACGCAGCCGCCTATTACGTGCTGAGCTGGCAACCCCGATACCAGGTGCCGCTCGGAAAACGACTGGAGTCTTACTACGCGCGGCTTTCCAGACTCGCTCCGGCCTGAGCGATCGGAAAGGAAAGCATAACGATCGTTCCCCCGCCTTCGACGCTTTCGATATCAATGGCGGCGGCGTGGGCGGTGGCGATGCGCGACACCAGCGACAGCCCCATGCCGGTGCCCTTTATCCTGCTTGTATTGGAACCGCGCACCCTGGCCTGCAGCACCTTGCCGATTTCGTCGCTCGGAATGCCTATTCCCTGATCCTCAACGGCAATCCGGACATTGCCGCCGACAATCTCAACGGACAGCATGACCGATCCATTGCCGGTCGGCCCCGAATACTTCACCGCATTTTCGAGAAGATTGACCAGCGCCAGATTGACCATATCGGCATCGACGCAGATCGCCGCCCCGACCGCATCCTCCGTGATATCCACGGTAATGGTGGCATCCGGCATCAGGTCCCGGCTTCTGCGGGCGGCATCGAGCACGATCATGCTGACCGGCGTGGCGGTTGCCTCCGGCTCCAGCGCCAGGCCTTGCACCCGGCTGCGCTCCAGATTGATTTCAAGCACTTCGACCAGACGGGCAATGCCGCGCCGTATCCGCGCGATCCGCAGATGGTTGGCCTTGTCATCGTCCCTGAGCCCGAGTTCCATCGTATCGACGCTGGACCGGATCGAGGCGAGCGGCGTACGATACTGGTGCGAGATCACCTCCATGAAACGGACCTGGTTTTTCTGCTGCTGGAGCTCGGCTTCGAGCGCGGCCTCGGCGGTGCGTTTTGCCTCTGCGAGTTCGGCGGTGCGTATTTCGACCATTTCAGCCGCCCGCTGCCCGGCGCTGCGGGCGGCCTGGAGCGCTTTTTCCTGCAGGGCGGAGTTCAGGTGATGGGCGGCTCTGAGCCGCCAGCTCAGCATGGCAGTGAGGAGCAGCGCCTCCAGCAGGCAGGCAATGGCGTAGCCCTTTGAGGCCCAGTCGGGCAGGCCCGGCACATTCCAGTAATAGAGCAGCATGACAGTCATTCCGACCCACAGCACCAGGAAGGCGGCGGCGCGCAGATAGCTTGCCCAGTCTCCCGGCCTGATCGTCACCAACCCGTAGATGGCCGCAAGCGTGACGCAGGCCAGTATGAAGATGTTGCGCACCGGCGCTGTGTAGAGGTTGAGTCCGACGAAAATCGAAAGCGTGGAAACAAGGCCGACTGCGCCGGAGATGACGCAGACCCAATACATCCAGTGGCGCGGACTGGTGAGGTCGAACGCCCGCATCGTCGTCATCGCGCCGGCCAACAAGCCGAAGGACGAAAAGAAGGCCAGAAACAGATCATTGCCTCTGCCGCCCTCGGAAAACAGCAGCCGCGCATAACCGAGACTGCCCATATGATAGGCTGCCGCCGAGATCGTGCTGAGCGCTAGAAACAGATAGAGCGGATCGGGATCAGAGCGATAGAGCATGAGCTGGGTGACAAGCAGCAGCGCCATGCATCCGATCACGGCGCCGCCGACCGTGGAGACCAGCGCCTTGTGCATCAGATAGTCTCTCGGCTGATAGAACCGCACATTCAACATCATCATGACATTGGGAGAGGCAGCGCGGATATAGATCACCTTCGGAATGCCGGCGCCGAGTTCGAGCGCCACCGCATCCTCGAAACCGGACAAGGCGTCATCGGAAAGCGGCCGGCCCGCGCCGAGACCGAAATGAGCGAAATCCGCCACCGACAGGCCGGGGCGTTCATCGGCTGCATAGATGTCCACGAACTCGACGAAGGTCGGAGTCAGCGCCATGACCGCCCGCATCGTCTTTTCGGATGAGATGGTAACCCGCAGCCATACCGCATCTGTGGTGAACTGTGCCGGAATCCCGTGATTTTTCACCGGCCTGAAGTTGGCGTCGCCTCCGATAATATCAGCCAGAGTCAAAGTCGCTGAAGGATCGGCGAAAATCGCGAATTCCGGTTCGGACATCACATCGGCGCGCGCCGGACCGACGGCCGCAAGCATCGCGGCAACAAGCACTGAAAACACGCAGAACAGAAGACGGCATTGATGGCGCAAACGCGATTTTCTCCCTCATATCCGGCTTGGCCGGAGCATCGCCTCAACGAGACGCCGGCGGCGCAGCGAAGGCGGCATGCGCCCCGGCGTCGCTGCCGCTGCGACCATTATAGCCAAGCAATGATGAGGCGCGTTGCGTCAAGACGAAATCGCCCCGAGCGCCGGACGAAAACCTGATCACCGCTGCTATTCGAGGTTCGACGGCGCGCAGTAAGTGTCGTGAATGTTGCAGCCTTCCGCGCCACCCTCGGCGCATTTTGCCATGGCCTCATCCTGGGAGGCCTGCCTGCTGGAACCCGCGCCGATTCCCATCGCGGCCCTGCTCGTCGCCCGCGCGAGCGAAACGCACATATCCGCGCCCGAAAAGGCAATCTCGCAGTCGCCGGCGCCGCCCTTGCCGCATTCCGACATCGCCTTGTCGCTAGCCGCCGATTCGGAGTCCGCTTCGGCAAAGCCGACATCCTGGGTGGAGTTGCTATAGGCAACCGCAACATTGGAGCCCGCGAATGCCGCGGCCGGCAGCGCCCATATTGCCGCGACGACGACCATTTCCAGAAACTTTTTCATGTGTCCCCCGATCCGAAACCGCTGAAACCGCCGGCAGCGTCCCCGGCACTTTGTTCATGCTAAAATAAATATTTACCCGCATCAAATATAAACCACGCCAATGCTGCCCACGATCCAGGAAATAAAGTAATACAATGTAACGAAACATGACGCGACGATCTGGAAACTGGAGCGAAGCCGACCTCGGGCCGCCTCATCCTGACGGCAGGCTTTGACATGTCAGCAAAGCCGTACATTAAATATGTCCCGACGCATGCCTCATCACATCTCGCTCAAGGGGAGCCCCATCACACAATGGCTGGCCAGACACAAAAGGCAGAAGGCGACGCACACGGAATCCGCATTCTTCTCGTGGAGGATGAGCGGGATTTGCGGCAGAGCTTCGCCGACTACCTGACGATGCGGGGCAACACGGTGACGGAAGCGAGTTCCGGGCTCGAATTTTACCGGGCACTGCGAAAACAGAAGTTCGATGTCGCCATCATCGACGTCAACCTGCCCGATATCAGCGGTTTCGAACTTGCCGAGGAACTTGCCAAGGAAACCGAAGGCGTGGGCATCGTGATGCTGACGGCCCGTGCCGGCCGCGAGGACCGTATCAGCGGCTATAGCGCCGGCGCCGATCTCTATCTGACGAAACCGGTTGATGGCGATGAACTGCTTCTGGCGGTCAACAATCTGGCGCGTCGCCTCTCCGAAAAGACCTCCGTTGCAGCAGTCCCCTGGAAGCTCGATACGGTCGGCTACACGCTGACCGCGCCCGACGGCACCCGGATCGAGCTTACCGGCCGGGAGCTCGATTTCCTGAAACTGCTTGCCGATGGCGGCGGCAATCCGGTCAGCCGCGCTGTACTGTCCGCCGAGCTTGGCTATGACGACCGGCCGGAGGCGCGCGGCATCGACGCGATCATTCAAAGGCTGAAGCACAAGGCCGGGGCGATCGACATGGACCTGCCGATCAAGACGATTCGCCTCGTCGGCACCAGCTTCACCGCGACGGTCGAGATCAGATAGCCTCGTCCCGCCAACCCGGCAGGTAGTCGACCTTATCGACACCGGTGAAACGGGCGAGGCGCGCAAGCTCGGCGTCGAGCTTTTCCAAACGGCCGGAAGAGGCCCGCACGCCCGGCTCCAGCCACAGCCTGCGGACGTCGAGCGAGGAACGCTTGCGGTCGGCCTTCATGTCGATCCGTCCGATCATGCGGTCGCCCTCGATCAGCGGAAAGACGTAATAGCCGTATTGCCGCTTCGGCTCCGGCACGAAGACCTCGATGCGATAGGAAAAGCCGAACAGCCGTTCCGCCCGCGCCCGGTCGCGCAGCAGCGGATCGAACGGGCTCAAGACGCGCACCCGCGAGGGCGGTTCCGGCACGTCGAACAGAACCGGCATCTCCTCGGCAAGCGCCACCGCCGCGCGCGGCCTGCCGCCGTCGACGGTTTCCACCTGCACCTCGGCGAGTTGGTCCGCATTGGCATCCACCCAATCCTTCGCCTCCTGCGGCGTGACGACGGCGAAAAAGGCGGCGATCTCGCCGGAGGTCGCGAAGCCAAGCCGGGTGAGCGCGGCGCGGCAGGCCCAGTCGACAAATTCCGCGTGGTCAACTTCCTCAAGGCGATACTGGCCGGGTATCACCCGCTCAGCCAGATCGTAGGCCTTCTGGAAATTATGCCTGTGGCAGATCGCGAAATGGCCGGTGCGCCAGTGATATTCCAGCGCGGTCTTGGCTGGATGCCAGTTCCACCAGCCGCCGGAAACGTGATCGTCCTGCTTCAGTTCGCGCGCGAAGATCGGGCCGTTCGCCCGCACCTGTTCATAGGTGTGCTCGAACGCGGCGGCAAAGTCCTCCCCGTGCCATTTGCGCCAGCGCTCCTGCAGACGCTCCTCCTCGCGCCGGAAACGGTGTTTCCAATAGGGATAGAACCGCATCGGAATGATGGAGGCGTCGTGGGTCCAGTGCTCGAACAACGCCCGGTCGCGCTCCAAGAGCGCGGTCAGATGCTCGCGGCGAAAGGTCTGGTTGCGCGAAAACAGGATCAGGTCATGCGCACGCTCGACCGTGCGGATCGAGTCGACCTGCACGAAGCCGATCGTCTCGATCAGATCGAGAAGCCCGGCCTTGTCCATCGCCCTGCCGGGCGGAATGGAGAGCCCCTGTCGGGCGAGGAAGATGCGCCGGGCATCGGCGTTGGAGATCGTGATGGTCATGGCGCGAGCCTAATCCGATTCGGACAAAATAAGAACATCCTATCCGCGCCGCCCTGACGCGACGTCCCGGCAACCTGTGCAGCAGCGGGAACGACCCTTCCGGAACCGGACTTTCATGCCTATAAGAGGAAAAAATGTCCGGGGGCGAGATTGCAGATCGAATTCATTGAGGCCGGCGTAACGCATGAAGGCCGCACGGCGCTTCATCCGCTGACGCTGACGCTGACCGGCCGCAGGGTCGGCGTGATCGGCCTCAACGGCTCCGGCAAGACCACCTTCGCGCGGCTGATCAACGGCCTGACCCAGCCCACGACCGGCACTGTCGCGGTCAACGGCCGCGATACTGTTTCCGAAACGCAAGCGGTGATGGCGGACGCAGGCTTTGTGTTCCAGTCGCCGCAGAACCAGATCATCCTGCCGATCCTTCAGGACGATATCGAACTGGGATTGAAGGCGCGCGGCGTTGCCAAGGCTGAAGTGCCCGAGCGCGCGCAGGAGGCACTCGGCCGGCTCGGCATCGCCCATCTCGCCAGACGCCGCGCCCATGAGCTTTCCGGCGGGGAACTTCAGCTTGCCGCCCTTGCCGCCGTGCTTGCCACACGTCCCTCTCTGGTGATCCTCGACGAGCCGACCAACCAGCTCGATCTCAAGAACCGTCGCCGCGTCGCCGATACGATCGCGGCGCTTGACGAGGATGTCATTATCATCTCCCACGATCTATCCATCCTGGGCGGTTTCGATCGGGTGCTGCTGTTTCACGAGGGGCGACTTGCCGGAGACGGCGCGCCGGAAGACGTCATCGCGCGATACGAGGCGATGAACCGCTGATGCAATCGCTCTATGTCGAAGCAGACAGTATTCTCCACCGCATGGCCCCGGGCGTGAAGCTTGGCGGGCTGGTCATCTTTTCGCTCGCCGTGTTCTTCACGGCAAACCTTTGGGGGCTGGCCGGTTTCGCCGCCGTCGCAGCATTTGCCTATTTCACTTTGCCGATCAGACTGCGTCCGGCTCTGGCCCGGCTGGTGCCGATGGCGCTCGCCGTCCTGCTCGTCGGCGGCTTCAGCCTGATCTTCAATCCCTGGGAGCAGGCGCTGGTCTCCGTGCTCAGGCTTTCGGCGCTGATGCTGGCGGCCGCCGCCATCACGGCAGCGACCTCCGTGCCGGACTTTATCGACACGATCACGCGCGCCGCCCGGCCGCTCGAGAAGACCGGGCTGGTGCGCGCGGCCGATATCGGGCTGGCGGTCGGGCTTGTCATCCGCTTCGTGCCGGATATTCTCTCCCGCTATGGCGCGATCCGCGATGCCCACCGGGCCCGGGGGATACGGTTTCGCCCGCGGGGCGCGATTGTCCCGCTGATCATCTTGACCCTGCGCGATGCCGACAGTATCGCCGACGCCATCGATGCCCGCGGCATTCGCGGAGAAGACAGAAGGAACGTCAAATGAACTCGCGTGATCTGGTTCTGGTGTCGCTTTTCGCGGCCATCATCGTGGCGCTCGGCCTGCTGCCGGCCATACCGCTCGCCTTCATTCCCGTGCCGATCACCGCGCAGACGCTCGGCGTCATGCTCGCCGGCCTGATCCTCGGGCGCAGGCGCGGCGCGGCGGCCGTGCTGGTGGTGTTCGTGCTGGTCGCGATCGGGCTTCCCGTGCTTGCCGGCGGGCGCGGCGGCCTCGGCAGTTTCGCGGCTCCGACGGCAGGCTTCCTCATCGGCTGGCTGCCGGCGGCCTATGTCGCGGGCGCGCTTGCCGAATATGCGGCGGAAACCGATCATGCGCTGCGCCAGACCTTCGGCTTCTTCATCGCGGCCTTCGCCGGCGGCATCGTGGTCGTCTATTTCTTCGGCATCGCCTGGCTCGCCTATGGCATCGGCATGGGCATTTCCCCTGCCGTCGCAGGCTCCATGGGCTTCATCCCGGGCGATATCATCAAGGCGGTGCTGGCGGCGCTCGCCGCGCGCGCGGTGATGGTCGGTTATCCGCTGCTGCCGAAAAGCCTCTCCAACGAGGCCTGATGTACGGAACCAGCATCGGCCGGCCCCGCGCTAATCGAGAAACGAAAACAGCCAGTCCCGTGTCGCTTCCGGCAGCGGGGCCGGTTCGCCATTCACACGATTGACCGCCGTCCACAGCAGTTCGACCTCGGCGGCGATGTGATTGCCGGCCTGCACCGCGACATTGAAGCCGATCGACTTGCCGCCGATCTTGGCCGCGCGCACCACCAGATCCGCGGTCTCGCCGTTCTTCAACCCACGATAAAACGTGCAGCCGACCTTGCGGACCACATAGGCGGGTTCGTTCTCCACCTCCGGACGATACTGCCAGAACCGCGCAAGCGCTTCCTCGGCATGCTCGATATAGGCGGCGGTGTGCATGCGCCCATGCATATCGATATCGCGATAGGGAACGCGAAGTTCCGTTCTTTCAGGATGAAGCTCATCCATCGGCCACACCTTCCCGGCGCAAGAGGCGCCGTTACGCACGTTTTCACCGGCTCCTCGCAAGCACGCAGGCGCGCTGCAATGCGAAAAAGCTCAGCACTCTATAGAACCTTTCCAAGTCAAACGCCATGATATGGTTATCTAATACCAAGGACCGATGATTAGAACCCATATGACCGGAG
>NZ_DEPM01000306.1:600-7986 GCF_002358775.1 Martelella sp. UBA3392 | reverse complement strand
ACTTCACCTGGAATTGCTATAGCAGGCTCTACCGTTCATACGGCTCGCCGAGCGAGGCGATGCCGTTGAGCTTCAGCAGGCGTCGGTCGGCGGAGATGATGCCCAGCACGATGATGGTGACGATATAGGGCAGGGCGGAGAGCAGTTGCGAGGGCAGGCCGACGCCGGACGCCTGGGCGGCAAGGCTCAGGAGCGAAACCAGCCCGAACATGCAGGCGCCGAGAAAGACCCGGCCCGTCAGCCACGTACCGAAGACGACGAGGGCGATGGCGATCCAGCCGCGTCCGGCGATCATGCCGTCGGCCCAGAGCGGCGTGTAGACCGTTGCGGCATAGGCGCCGGCAAAGCCCGCCATCGCGCCGCCGAAGACGATTGCCGCGAGACGCACGGCGATGACGGGAAAACCGATCGCATGCGCCGCCTTGGGGTTTTCGCCGACGGCCCGTATGACGAGACCGGTCTTGGTGCGATTGAGCATGAACCAGACGCCGAAGGTCGCAGCCAGCGACAGCCAGACCACGATATCTTGGCTGAACAGTCCACCGACCACTGGGATATCGGAAAGGCCGGGGATCGCGAGCTTCGGCAGGCCCTTGATGGTCAGGCTCTCATAGGTCTTGCCGAAAAGCGCCGAAAGCCCCTGGCCGAGAATGCCGATCGCAAGCCCGGCCGCGACCTGATTGGCCCGGAACCCCAGCACGACGAAGGCAAAGATCAGCGCCAGCAGCGCGCTGACGATGCCTGCTGCGACAAAACCGAGAATATGGCTTCCGCTTTGATAGACGACGATGAAGGCGATCGCCGCGCCCAGCGCCATCAACCCCTCGAGGCCGAGATTGATGACGCCGGAGCGCTCGACCACGAGTTCGCCGAGGGCGGCCAGCAGGAACGGCGTTGCGGCGGCGAGCATGCCTGCGATGATGAATTCGATCGCGTTCATGCCGTGCTCCGACGATGGGTGGCCGGCCACTCCAGCCGATAGCGCGTGAAGGCGATGGCGACGAGATAGGCCAGAAGCAGGCTGCCCTGGAATACCCGTACCGCCGCGACCGGCAGGTTGGCGGAGACCATGGCATTGTCGCCGCCGATATAGAGCGCGGCCATGAACAGCGATGAGAAGATGATCCCGATCGGATGCAGGCCACCGAGATAGGCGACGATGATCGCCGCATAGCCATAGCCGGTCGCAATCGAGCGCTGGAGTTGGCCGACGGGGCCGGCCACTTCGGCAGCGCCCGCGAGACCCGCCGCGAAACCGCCGATCAGCAGCGAAAGCCAGATCGCGCTCTTGTCGCTGAAGCCTGCATAGCCCGCCGCCTTCGGCGCCAGCCCGCCGACCTGCAGCCTGTAGCCCATGAAGCTCTTCTGCATGAACACGAAGGCGGCCGCCGAGAAGGCGAGCGCGATCAGAAGGGAGACGTTGACGCGGGTGCCGGGAATGAGTGTCGGCACCATCGCGTCATACTGGAACATCACCGATTGCGGGAAGTTGAAGCCGTTCGGGTCTTTCCAGGGGCCGAGCAGCAGGTAGTAGAGCAGTTGCAGGGCGACGAGGCTCAGCATCAGCGAAACGAGGATTTCACTGGCGTTGAGGCGCGCGCGCCAGAACGCCGTGATCGCGGCCCAGAGCGCGCCGCCGACGGCGCCAAGCAGAAGCATCAGCGGCCAGATCCAGAACCCCGTCGCCATCGGGAACCAGACCGGGATCGCAGAGGCGAAGATCGCGCCCAGAATGAACTGTCCTTCCGCGCCGATATTGAACACCTTCGCCCGGAACCCGATCGCGAGACCCTGCGCGATCAGCAATAAAGGTCCGGTCTTCAGCAGCACCTCCGAAAACGAGGTCCAGGAGATGAACGGTTCGAGCAGCATGGCATAGACGACCGCCACCGGGCTGCGGCCCATCAGCACGTAAAGCCCGACATTGAGGATCACGGCCGCCAGCAGCGCCAGCAGCGGCGCGAGCAGGGTCGCGGTCAAGGAGGCCTGCTCGCGCTTCACCAGATTGGGCAGGAATGACAGGGCGGTCATGAGGCGCGTTTTCCTGTTTCGGAACCGATCATGTAGCGGCCGATCTCCTCGGGTCGGGTGTCGCGGGTGACAAGCGGCGGGCTGAGCCTGCCGTGGTGGAGCACCTGGATATGGTCGGAAAGCTCGAAAAGCTCCTCGAGCTCCTCGGAAATCACCAGGATCGCCATGCCGGCATTGCGCAGCGCGATCAGCCGCTGCCGGATCGCGGTCGCGGCTCCGATGTCGACGCCCCATGTCGGCTGGGCGACGAACAGGAGTTTCGGTGCCAGCATGATCTCGCGCCCGACGATGAATTTCTGCAGATTGCCGCCGGAAAGCGCGCCCGCTTCGGCCTCCGGTCCCGGCGTTCGCACATCGTATTCGCTGATGCACTCAAGGGCGAAGGTCTCCGCCGCTTTCCTGTCGATCACGCCGTTGCGGACCACATTGCGGCCATGGGCCGTCAGAATGGCGTTCATCGCCAGCGACATTTCCGGAACCGCGCCGCGCCCAAGCCGTTCTTCCGGAACGAAGGCGAAGCCGAGCTTGCGGCGGGCGGCGGCACCCATGGGACCGACATCCTTGCCCATCATGAAGATACGGTCATCGGTTGCAAGGCGGGTCTCGCCGGAAATCAGAGCACTCAACTCGCTCTGGCCATTGCCGGATATGCCGGCGATGCCGAGGATTTCGCCGCCCCGAACGGTGAGTGTAATGCCTTCGAGGGATACGCCGAACGGGTCCTCCGGCGTAAAATCGAGGCCGATGATTTCGAGCTGCTTTTCGCCCTGTTCCACCGGTTCGGCTGGCATTGGTTCGGGTATGTCGCGGCCGATCATCATCTTCGCAAGCGTGTGCTCGTCATGCTCGCGCGGGTCGAGATGGCCGGTGACGCGACCGGCGCGCAGGATCGTCGCCCGGTCACAGATCGCCTGGATTTCCTCCAGCTTGTGCGAGATCAGCAGGATCGATACGCCGCCATCGCGCAGGCGTTGCAAGGTCTCGAACAGAAGGGTGACCGCCTGCGGCGGCAGCACCGATGTCGGCTCGTCGAGGATCAGAAGCTTCGGGTCGGTCATCAGGCAGCGGATGATCTCGACCCGCTGACGCTCGCCCACCGAAAGCGCGTGGACATGGGCGAAGGGATCGACCTCCAGCCCGAAATCGCGGCCGAGCGCACGCATGCGCTCGGCAAGCGCGCTCTTGGCGCCGGGCATGACGAGCTGAATGTTCTCGACGACGGTCAGCGTCTCGAACAGGGAGAAATGCTGGAACACCATTCCAATGCCCTGCCGGCGGGCGGCGGCGGGAGAGGCAAGCGCGATCGGCTCGCCGTTCCACGCCATGCTGCCGGCGTCGGGCTGCTCCACGCCATAGATCAGCTTCATCAGCGTGGATTTGCCCGCGCCGTTTTCACCGAGGATCGCGTGGATCGATCGCGGAGCGACGGCGAGGTCGATGTCGTGGTTGGCCTGGACCTGTCCGTAGCTCTTCGAAATGCCCTTGAGCGAAAGGAGTGGTGTCTCCATTCCCTGTGGGCCTTATTGCGGCAGCGGCGTGGTGACGCCCTTGACGTGCCAGTCCATGGCGACGATCTGCTCGTCGGTCATGATCTCGCCGGCGGCCACGCCCTCGCTGCCGTCAGCCTTGGCGATCGGCCCGGTGAACGGCGAGAAGCTGCCGTCGGCGATCTGGGCTTCGGTCGACTTGATCTTCTCCATGATGTCGGCAGGGATGTCGCTGTTGAGGTCGACGACTTCGACCACATTGTCAGCCATGCCGAGGAAGGCATTGGCGCCCTTGAATGTTCCGTCCATATGGGCTTCGACCTGTGCCTTGAAATAGGGCGACCAGTCGGTGGCCACGCAGCCGAGATATTTCTCCGGCGCGTATTTCTGCATCGAGGAATTGAGGTTGAAGGCATAGACGCCGGCTTCCTCGCAGGCCGAGATGACCGAGGGCGTATCCTGCGCGTTGGAGAAGATCACGTCGCAGCCCTGCGCGATCAGCGCCTTGGCGGCATCCTGTTCCTGTGCCGGATCGAACCAGGAATTGACCCAGACCACCGAGACCTCGACATCCGGATTGACCGCCTGCGCGCCGAGCGTGAAGGCATTGATCGAGGTGATCAGTTCGGGAATGGCGAAAGCCGAGACCGAACCGAGCTTGCCGGATTTGGAGACCGCGGCGGCGGCCATGCCGAGCAGATAGGTGCCCTGGAAATATTTGGCGGCAAACGGCGAGAAATTCGGCCCGACCATGTAGCCGGACGCATGCAGAACGCTGATCTTCGGATTGCGCCGGGCGATCTGGAATGCGCCGTTCTGATAGCCGAACGATCCGGCGATCAGGAAATTATTCCCATCGGCGACGGTCTTGTTCATGATCCGGTCGGCATCCGGGCCTTCCATGATGTTTTCAAGTACGGTGACCTTGACCTTGTCGCCATAGGCTTCCTTGACCGGCTCGAGGCCTGCGGCCAGCGCATGGCCCCAGCCGACATCGCCGATCGGCGACGGCACGACGAGGGTGATGCCGAGCGGTTCGTCGGCGGCGAAGGCGTGCCGGGTGCCCATGGCACCGGCGAGGCCGGTCGCGGCTGCGGCCTGGATCAAGGTTCTGCGGGTAATCTTGGTCATGTTTTCGGTTCCCTGGAGGTTGGTCTTCACATTGCAATGCCGGCGAGCGCCTGTTCGGCGTCCGCAAAAAGCTTGTGTTCGTCGAGGCCGGCGAATTCGCCATCCTGCCAGACGATCCGTCCGTTGATCATGGTCATGTCGGTCGTGCTGCCAATGCCGACGCGGGCGATCAGGCTCAGCGGATCGTGCCGGGTGCCGACATAGTCCATGCGCCGCGTGTCGATCGCGAACAGGTCGGCCGCCATGCCGGGCGCGAGCCGGCCGATATCGTAGCGCCCGAGCAGGCTTGCGCCGCCAGTGGTGCCATAGGCGAGGAAATCGGCTGGCGGCGGCACGGGGTGCTCGCGGGTCGATGAGACCAGGCATTGCAGCATGTAGCCCGAATGCAGGCAGTGCATCAGGTTGGAATTGTCGTTGGAGGCAGCACCATCGCAGCCCAGCCCGACGCGCAGGCCGAAGGCGGCCATTGCCGGGATGTCGGTGATCTGTTCGCCGACGAGATAGACCGGTTCCGGGCAGTGGGAGACGCCGGTGCCGCTTGCAGCCATGCGGCGAAGCTCGTCATGGGTCAGTTCCCAGCAATGGGCGTAGAAGGTGTCGGGGCCGGCAAAACCGATCTCTTCCAGATAGTCCACGGTGCGCTTGCCGTAACGGGCCTCCATTACCGGGCTTTCACCTTCGCCGACATGGGTGTGCAGCAACACGCCGCGATCGCGCGCCAGACGAACCGATTCCACGAAGGTCTCGCGGTAGCTGTTGACCGGCTGGCAGGGCGAGACGACGACCTGGCGCATGCTGAAGGGGGTGGCATCGTGATAGGCGTCGATCAGCCGCGCGCAGTCGCCGATGAATTCGTCGGTGGTCTCCAGCATCTCGTCGGGTATCGTCGAGCCCTCGGATTTCGGCAGGCTGTTGCCGCCGCGCCCGGCATGAAACCGCATGCCGAACAGGTCGGCGGCCTCGAACTGGCGGTCGATCAGCCGTTTGCCGGCATGGCGCGGGAAATTGTACTGATGGTCGAAGGCGGTGGTGCAGCCATGCTTGATCAGCTCGGCCATGGCCGTGATCGAGGCATGGTAGAAGCTGTCTTCATTGAGGCGCGCGAACACCGGATAGATCCGGTCGAGCCATTCGATCACCGAAAGTTTGGTCCAGTCCAGATCGGCACGGTTGCGCACGAAGCACTGAAAGAAGTGGTGGTGCGTGTTGACGAGGCCGGGATAGACGAACCATCCATCCGCATCGATTTCTGTCGTGCCCTCGGGAATTTCTCCGTCCGCAAGCCCGCCGCTGATGGCCTTGATCGCCGGGCCCTCGGTGAGGAGATCGACTTTGCGCAGCACGGTCGGACCGTTGCCCTCATCGACAACAACCGCCGCGCAGTTCTTGAGCAGATAGCCGGTCACTCAGCTTTCCTCCGCCGCGTGTTCCGGTTCGGGCTTCAGTTCGTGCAGCCGGTGGATGCCCGGCATTTCGATGAAGCCGTCGAGCGAGCGGATGGCGCGCAGCCACATGCGGATCGTCGGGTAGGGATCGAGCAGGATATTGCCGTCGGGGGCGAGCGCCACATAGGGGAAGCAGGCGATGTCGGCAATCGTCGGCCGGTCAGCGGCAAGATAGCGCATGCCACGCTCGCGCTGTTCGAAAAGCCCCATTTCCAGTTCCCTGAGGGCCGCGACGCCCGCGGCGGACATGGCATCGATATCGCCCGGCATGTTGAGCATCTGATGAAGCCTGGCACCGCCGAGGCTCGCCGTCAGCCTGGGCGAGAAGGCAAGCCATTGCTGCACGAGGGCGATCTCGACGGGATTATCGGCCCGGCCAAGCCAAGAGGGCGCGGAACCGGCCGCGATATAGGCGAGCATGGCCGAGGATTCGGTCAGGACGAGATCGCCATCCGTCAGGATCGGGAGCGTTCCCGCCGGATTGAGTTCAAGCATGGCAGGGCCGCGATGTTCCCTGCCGGGGTGAAAGTCGACCGCGCGGGTCTCGAGCGTGACGCCGGCAAGGGCGGCCATCAGCCGGACCTTGTAACAGCTTGGAGAAAGTATGTAGTCGTAGAGTTTCATTGGGCCACCAATTGCGCGCCATAGGTATAGTTGTGGCGCTTCAGCCAGCGTCTGTAGGCGATGGATGTCATGTCGGCCCGCGTCGGAATTTCCTTGCCGGGGTCAAGCGGCAGGCGCGCGGGGATCTGGTTTTCTAGGATCGAACGGTCCTGCAGGAAGATCATCTGCTGGAACTGGATCAGGTCGGTCATCGAGGAGGTGTCGTCAAACAGCGCCATCCATGGCCACACCTCGCACAGCTCCTCCGTCAGCGGCTGCACGAACAGCGCGATCACATCCCACTCGCCGGGGCGCGGCGGGCAGGATTTGTAGAGCACCGAGCAGGTGGGGGCGGGGACGCGGTACATATAGTCGGTGTCAATGCCGCCGCTTGCCGATTTGGCCGCCTGCGGCTGGTAGAACTTCACCTGGGTCGCCCAGACCTCGTCCTCCTCCTCGCGGATTTCGACCTTGTAGTTGAAGACTTCGGTATGCGGTTCCGCGCCGAGAATATCGGTGTGGACGAAGGGGAAGTGGGCGATGTCGAGGAAGTTTTCCACGGCCCGGAGCGGCGAGCACTGAACCCTGACGATCCCGACATCAACAAGGCGGCGTTCGGGGTCGGCGGCTTCCGGGATATCGAACAGCTCGTGGTCGGGCGTGCCGAGCGAGGTCCAGACGTGGCCGTA
>NZ_DEPM01000306.1:0-206 GCF_002358775.1 Martelella sp. UBA3392 | reverse complement strand
ACGGTGATGTTCTCGCCCATCAGCATGGTGTCGCGGCGATCGAGCTGGCTGAACAGCGCGACCGGATACCATTCGTCTCGCATGGCATTCATGAGCCGGCTCCCTGGTTGCTGGCGGCTTCCGCCTTGCGGCGCAGCGTTTCCGCCTGCCGCGAGGCGGCGATCCGCTGCGGTGGCGTCGCGTCGGCGGAAACGAGCACATGAATC
>NZ_DEPM01000293.1:1087-6083 GCF_002358775.1 Martelella sp. UBA3392 | reverse complement strand
CCGGCCATGCCGATTACACCTATGATGTGAAATACGGCCTGCGCGACTATCGCGGCGGCGGTCGCTCGTCGGCGCGCGAGACCGCGGCCCGCGTCGCCGCCGGCGCGATCGCCCGCAAGGTGCTGCCCGATGTGACCTATCGCGGCGCGCTGGTGCAGATCGGCAAGCACAGGATCAACCGCGACAACTGGGACTGGAACGAGATCGCCAACAACGCCTTCTTCTGCCCGGACCCCGAAATGGTGCCGGTCTGGGAGGATTATCTCGATCAAATCCGCAAGGCCGGCTCCTCCGTTGGCGCAGTGGTCGAGGTGGTGGCCGAAGGTGTGCCGGCGGGCCTCGGCGCGCCGATCTATGCCAAGCTCGACCAGGAGATCGCCGCCGGGCTGATGTCGATCAACGCGGTCAAGGGCGTCGAGATCGGCGAAGGCTTCAATGCCGCAGAGCTTACCGGCGAGGAAAATGCCGACGAGATGCGGATCGGCAATGACGGCCGGCCGCGGTTTCTCTCCAACCATGCCGGCGGCATTCTCGGCGGGATTTCGACCGGGGAGCCGATCGTCGCCCGCTTCGCCGTGAAGCCGACCTCATCGATCCTGACCACGCGCCAGACGATCGACAAGGACGGCAAGGAAGTCGACCTGCGCACCAAGGGCCGCCACGACCCCTGCGTCGGCATTCGCGCCGTGCCGATCGGCGAGGCCATGCTTGCATGCACGATCGCCGATCACTACCTGCTGGATCGCGGCCAGACCGGCCGGCTCGACTGACCGATGGCGATTGCCTTTGGCGCGCCATTCTGAAACAGTCGGACGCTTCACGGAGACGATCATGGCCGACCAAGCCAATCATCATCGCTACGGCGAGAAAAGCGACCGCCAGCGGATGCCCGCGATCATCAACGGGCTGAAATGCCGCTGCCCGGCCTGCGGCGAGGGCAAGCTGTTTTCCCGCTACCTGAAGACCGTCGATGCCTGCGAGGCCTGCGGTACCGAAATCCATCACCACCGCGCCGATGACCTGCCGGCCTATCTCGTCATCCTCATCCTCGGCCATTTCATGGTCGGCGGCTACATGACCGGCGCGGAACTGCTGGATGTGCCGGACTGGGTCCAT
Source organism: Martelella sp. UBA3392 (assembly GCF_002358775.1). Taxonomy (NCBI): domain Bacteria; kingdom Pseudomonadati; phylum Pseudomonadota; class Alphaproteobacteria; order Hyphomicrobiales; family Aurantimonadaceae; genus Martelella; species Martelella sp. UBA3392. The sequence goes on along the minus strand of NZ_DEPM01000293.1, from coordinate 4,967 downwards.
CTCGCCATCTGGGTGCCGCTGACGGCAATCGCCGCCTTCGCGATCATCCAGCCCATCAAGGGCGCCGTCGTCGGGCTGCAATGGGCGCTGAAAATGCACGGCTTCGACGGCAAGGGCGACGACCAGCCGGCCGAATACTGACGCGCCGGCCGTTCTCCGCCAGCATCATCAGGTCCTTCTCAAGCAGCGATTTCCGCCACGCAGACCCTGTTCTTCCCCTCGCTCTTGGCGCGGTAAAGCGCTTCGTCGGCGCGCGCATAGAGTTCGCTCTGCGCTTCGCCCGGTATAACCGATGCCACGCCGGCCGAGCAGGAGTAGAAAAATTCCGGGTGATCCGGGAACGGCCGCAGCGAACTGATCTGCGCCAGCATGCGGTTGATGATCACGATCGCTTCCGCGCCGGTCGTGGCCGGCAGCACAAGGCCGAACTCCTCGCCGCCCAGACGCCCGAAACAATCGGTTCTGCGCACCTGCAGCGAGATTTCGCGGGCGAAGTCGATCAACAGCCGGTCGCCGGAAAAATGGCCGAAACGATCATTGACCTGTTTGAAATTATCGAGATCGAGAATGGCGAAACAGCCGGGGCGGCCATTGGCTGCCACGCCGTCCCGGGCGATCATGTCGTTCAGCCGCTCCATCACGAAGCGCCGGTTGGCGATCCCCGTCAGGTCGTCGGTCAGCGAGCGCCTGAGCGCGATATCGCGCTCCTGTCGCAACACGCTGTCCTTGACGAGCAGCTTGGTAATATCGCTGGCAATGCAGACCATCCAGCCGTCCTCGTCGACGGTTTCGGTCATCCACAGCCAGCTTCCATCGTGGACATCGGTCTCGAAGGCGCGGAACGGCACCTTGCCGCGCCGCGACAGCGTGCCCTTCAGCCAGAGATCGAAATCGGCCTCGCCGATAACCGTCCCGCGACGCGCCTCGAAATTGCGCCGCATCATATCGCCCCAGTATGGATATTCCTCCTCCGTGAGGAAGAACGCCTCCCGGTACAGCCGGTTGGCATAGACCAGGACATCGTTCTCATCGAAAACCGCGAACATGACACCCGCTGTCTCGATGAACCGCAGAATTTTCCTCAGTTTTCGTTCCATATCGGCGCGATCGTTGTTTTGGCCCGCACTACTTCGAAACTAATCTCAGATATGGGCCGGTTGAGACACAGGACAAGCATCCGCCTTAAGCCAACTCTCAGTTTATCTGTGGCCGACGCCCAGCCAGATGACATGCTTCGCGCCGCGGCGTTTGGCATTGGCGCGGACGGTCCGGACCTCCGTGGCAAAGCCGGCTTTCTCCATCCTGGCGGTGAAGCGCGGATCCGGACCGGACGACCAGACCGCGAGAACGCCGCCAGGGCGCAGCGCCCTTCCGGAACGCCCCAGGCCGCCTGCATCATAAAGCCTGTCATTGGAGGCGCGCGTCAGCCCGTCGGGACCGTTGTCGACATCGAGCAGGATCGCGTCGAATGCCGATTTCGATTTCCCGATCAGGATTGCGACATCGCCGGTATGAATTTCAACGCGGGGATCATCGAGCGATCCCTTGAAGACTGCGGCCATCTCGCCGCGCGCCCATTTCACCACCGCCGGCACCAGTTCGGCCACCACGACCCTGGCATCGTCAGGCAGAACGGCAAGGGCGGCGCGCAGCGTGAACCCCATGCCGAGCCCGCCGATCAGGACCACGGGACCGGCGCGCTGCCCAAGCCGCGCGCAGGAAAGCTCCGCCAGCGCCTCCTCGGAGCCCGAGAGTCGGCTGTTCATCAGCTCGTTCGAGCCGAGCATGATCGAGAATTCATCGCCGCGCCGCTTCAGACGCAGCGTGCCGCTCTCGCCGGGAATGTCAGCGGTATCAAGCTCTATCCATGGAATCATCGGCGCAATCAGGCAGGTTTGTTGTGAGTGGTTGTTACTTAACTCGCCCAAAATCGCACTCACTGCAACGGATCAGCGAAGAAATGCGCCAAGTTTGGCTTTTGAAGCCGGTCCGTATTGACTTTTACGCCAGGATTCGTAGTGTCCCGCCAGATTTTGCCGTGGCCACCGGTCCGGCGAGCATGCGAGGCGTCCGATGCGGGCGCTTCTTGATTTTCAAATTAAAGTCCGGGCGTACCGGTTCCGTTTTCCATCAGGGAGAGCGGATTGCTCTTGAAGGCGGAATAAAATGGCAAAGGCAACAACGATCAAGATCAAGCTGCTGTCGACGGCAGACACCGGCTTTTTCTACGTCACCAAGAAGAACAGCCGCACGATGACGGAAAAGATGGTCAAGACCAAATACGATCCGATCGCGCGCAAGCACGTCGAGTTCAAGGAAGCCAAGATCAAGTAATCGCGGCTTTCCATCGGCATTTTTTGAACGCGTGGGCTCTCGCCCGCGCGTTTTTTTTCGTTTGGGGGTCATGCAGAGGCGCGCGCGATCAGTTTGCCGCGCAGGCCGAACATCAGCACCGCAAGCGCGGTGCAGACGATACCCATGGCGATGATCTGGCCCGGATAGCTGACATCCCAGTCGATCAGATAGCCCGTCAGCCCCGGACCTAAGGCTGTCGAGAACACCATGAACGCAATCACGCTCGCCCGGATGCTGCCGAGATAGCGCGACCCGTAAAGCTCGGGCCAAAGCGCGCCGTTGAGCGTACTCGATGCGCCCATGGCGCAGCCGATCAGCGGCATGAAGACGTAGGGGCTCCACGATGCGCCCGTCAGGCCCATGATGAAACAGGCGACGACCAGCGGCAGCAGCATGAAGGGCATGACCGCGACGGAGGAAAACCGGTCGACGAGCACACCGGTCACCAGCATCGCGGTGAGGCTCGCGATAGACAGCAGGAAAAACGAGCCCGCGAACATCTCAAGCGTCCAGCCCCTGAGCTCCACCATATAGACCTGATGGAAGAAGATCGTGGTGCCGATGAAGGGCGGCGCGAGAAACACCGCCAGCACCGGCCAGAACAGCGGATCGCGCAGGACTTCGCCGCGCGTCCAGTCGCGCTGGGTAACGGCGGCACCGTCATCTGAGGAGGCAGACTGCGGCTCGCGCTCCACCCTCATCAGCGCCACCACCACCGGCAGGCCAATGACGAGAATCAGTGCGGCCGCGGCAATCCAGGCTCCCCGCCATCCGATGAGCCCGGAAACAGCAACGAAAATCAAAGGAAAGCTTGCCTCGCCAACCTGAAAGCCAAGCGAGGACAGCGATACCGCCCGGCCCCGCCTGGCGTTGAACCAGCGCCCCATGGCCGTCACCGCGATATGGCTCATCATCCCCTGGCCGAACAGGCGCAGCATGTAGAGCGAGAGGAACAGAAGCACGATCCAGTGCGACAGCGCCATGATGACCGTGGCAAGCGCCAGCAGCGGCATGACGATCAGCACCAGATAGACCACGCTTTTGTAATCCACGATCCGGCCGAATCGCGCCAGCGTCAGCGCGCTCAACAGCGTGGCGCCCATGTAGAGCAGGCCGAAATCGCCATGGCTGAGATTGTATTCGGCGCGAATCTCGCCGGCGGACAGAGAGATGAAATAGGTCTGACCGAAGGCCGTGAAATAGTTCATCACGAAGGCGCCGCCCACCCAGCGGGCGTTTTCGCGCAGGAATGAAAAGAAATGCATGTCGAAGCCCCTGAACCAGGCGAACCGAAGGCGACAGCCGCCCTCCTCCCGGTCTGCCGATCCGGGGCCTCCCTGGGATCGGGAGACTGAGCGAAGTCAGGTTAGCCCCACGGCTTGCCGCAGCGCAACCCCTGTCACGGATGCGGGTCGTCGCCGGGCTCGGACCGCGCCGGCGAAGCCTTCGCCCGCTTGGCCGCCTTGTTTTCCGCCCGGCGCTCCGTCTTGCGGCGGCGGCGTTCGCGGCGGGCGTGGTTGAAGGC